>NZ_JBFFKR010000218.1:0-5786 GCF_041555295.1 Ancylomarina sp.
CCCTTTTTTGATTCTCAAATTGATGTTATTCAGAGCTAAAGTTTCTATTTCACTTGTCTGAAATACCTTCGATAAATTTTCAATTGTTATCATTTTATTATTTTTAGAATAAGCGTATATAATGTTGAAATTTAATAATTCGCGTTAAATAGAGTTATCAATTATTGATAAATCTATTCATGATGAAAGAACAAATATGTCCTTGTTAATCTTCAATCACAGGCGAGGCCGATTTTGTTTGTTTCAACCTTTTTCACTTTAACCTTTATCCTTACTTCACTTTATACTTGTGTTATTTAAACTCTATTCTATCGTTGTCTCCGAAGCTATCGTAATTATTTCTGATCACTTTTTCTCCGGCCTCTAATCCTTCCAGCACCTCAAAGTACTGGGTGTTTTGTCTACCAATTTTTATGTGACGTTTTGTGGCATAAGTACCCGACTGATCTAAAACAAAGACCCATTGACCACCTGTACTTTGAAAAAATCCACCTCGAGGTAATAAAATGGCTTCTATTGGCTGGCCCAACTCAAGTTTTATATGATAGGTTTGCCCTGTTCTTAGGTTTTCTGGTGATTCTCCATCGAAAATAAGATCTACTTTAAAGCGACCATCTCTAACTTCAGGATAGATTTTTTTTGTAACCTGACGGTACAATTTTTCATTTCGGGTGAAGGAACTAGCAAGACCTCTTCTAACTCTATCGATATAGTGTTCATCGACGTCAGCAACAATCTTAAAATCGTTTAGAATATGTAACTGACCAATGCGTTGTCCTCGATTAATCGATTGACCAATTTCAACTTCCAGACTTCCTAATTGACCATCAGCAGGCGCTTTAATATTCAAATTTTCCAGACGCTGACGAACCATTTCCAAATTCTGTTCCATATTCTTCAAACTACTGTTCATTTGTAGTTTCTGATTTGCTCTAAAGATGGAATCCTGAACCATGCGTTGGTATCTCAAGTCTCTATCACGAAGCGAAAAGTCGTAGTTTTCCTTTGAAATCAGATAGTCTTCCTTGGATATGAAACCCTTTTCAAAAAGCATTAAATTCTGCTTGTAGTGTCGTTTTTGTCTGATAATATCAGTATCGATGCTAAGCAATTGCTGTAGGTTATTAATCTTCTGTTGCTCCATGCCTATGAGCGTATTTCGCAGCTCATTCGACTGATAGGCTAATGAAGATTCTGTATTAAGTATTTGCAGCTTAAGGTCATTGTTGACCAATTTGACAATCACATCACCCTTTTTAACTGTTTCACCTTCATCAATCAGTTTTTCGATAACCTTACCTCCTTCTTCCAAATCCAGATAAATGGTCGTTTTAGGCTCTACCATTCCTACAATAGAGATGTAATCTTTAAAACTCCCTAGGGTAACCTCAGCAATATCAAGCTTATCTTCTTCAGCTCGAAAGGTTGAGGATTCTGCACCAAATATCATTTTAATCGACAGGCCTAGTACTAAAACAACAAGCAAGCCAATATAAATATGTTTAGCCTTCAAGCCTTTTTTCTTTGTAATTTTTCGATCCATCGACATACTCAATTCTTCTTTTAATTAATCAATTTAAAAATCATATTGATCTATACATTCACTCAACTCACTAGCCAATCCTATGCCAAGTGTTATAACTGTCGAACAATTAAAACCTTATACCAGTCGCAATTAATTAAAGTGTAAAATAATTAGACAGGGCTTGTCTAATTATTTGGAAAGATTTCTACTTTAGATAACAATTTAAAAATGTTTTATAGAAAACACGAAAAGCGTAGCCAGAATGAAAGAAGCCAAAATATTAGTTGTTGACGATAATAAAAGCATACTCAGTGCTTTAGATTTATTGTTATCAAATTCTTGCAAAAAATTAAAATGCATATCAACTCCCAATACTTTAGTATCAGAATTGAAACTAGATAATTACGATGTTGTACTTTTAGATATGAATTTTAAGGCTGGTATTAATACGGGTAATGAAGGTATATATTGGTTGAATCAGATTTTGGAGTATAATTCTGGTATAAGTGTAGTGATGATTACAGCTTATGGCGATGTTGAGTTAGCAGTAAAAGCCGTTCGTAATGGTGCTGTCGACTTTGTATTGAAACCCTGGGAAAATGAGAAGATGTTAGCCACAATAGATATGGCATGGAAACTTAGTAGTTCAAGAAAAGAAGTCAAGAAATTACGACTAAAGGAAAATGAACTCATTGCAGAGATAAATCGAACTAAAAGTCAACTGATTGGAAGTTCTTCTGCTTGGAAAGCAGTGATGGATTTGGTTGAAAAAGTAGCTATAACAAAAGCGAATATATTGATTACTGGCGAAAATGGAACTGGGAAAGAACTCGTCGCAAGAGAATTGCATCGGCTTTCGAATCGGGGTCAAAAAGTAATGGTCACCGTCGATATGGGATCTATTGCCGAAAGCCTCTTTGAAAGTGAATTATTTGGTCACAAAAAAGGCGCCTTTACCGATGCTCACAGCGACAGAATGGGCAAAATTGAAGCAGCTAATGAAGGGACACTTTTCTTAGATGAAATTGGGAATCTATCACTTCCCATGCAAGCCAAACTTTTATCGGTATTGCAAAACAGATCATTAACGAAACTAGGTGAGAACACAGCTATAGATGTCGACTTACGACTAATATGTGCGACAAATTGCAAGCTTAATGAAATGGTCAGTGAAGGAAGATTCCGTCAGGATTTACTCTACAGAATGAATACCATACAAATTGAATTACCTCCCCTTAGAGATAGAAAAACAGATATTCCAGAATTGGCTAGATATTTCACCAAACTGTATGCCGACAAATACAACAAAAAAGGCGCAAGCATCTCTTCTTCTGCCATTAGTAAGTTACAAAATTACACTTGGCCTGGTAATGTAAGAGAATTGCAGCATGCCATCGAAAAGGCCGTTATTCTTAGCAATAGTCACGAAATAGGATCTAACGATTTTAGTTTTAAAATAAATGAGTTCGCTAAGGTAGAAGCCTATGGGGGAACACTTGAGGATATGGAAAAAAAACTCATTGTAGCAGCCATTGAAAAACAGATAGGTAACCTTAGCGCAGTTGCATCACAACTGGGAATCACTCGCCAAACCTTATACAATAAAATAAAGAGATATGGCATATAAATACTACAATAGCATTCTCTTTCTATATCTAATTGGGCTTATCATATTCGCTGGAGGAATGGGTTATAGCTTCGCAAATCAAAGCTATTATACTTTTACCTTAGGACTATTGATAGAGCTGTATATAGCTTGGAAGTTTATTCTCTTTCTGAACAAAACTCATAAGCTAATGAACTATTTTATTCAGGCCATTAAAAATAATGATACCACGCTACATTTCCCTAAAAAATCGAATAATAGAATTATAAATGAATTACATCAAAGCCTAAATGAACTAAATGAAATCTTACATGATGTACAGGCCAAAAGCAAAATAAAAGAGACATACTTCAGTGAGATTCTTCAACACATAGCCACTGGAGTAATCGTTCTCACCGACAAGGGTTTTGTGACTGATGTTAACTCCACAGCTCTAGAATTAACAGGCTTACAAACCTTAACACATATTAGTCAGCTTGAACGACTCGATTCAAAATTCACAAATGCCTTATCTGATTTAAAAAATCACCAAAAAAAAGTACTTGATCTTATCACAAATAATGAGCGCATACAAGTGATTGCAAGATGTACCATTCTCCGCTTAGAAAAAGAAGATGTGAAACTCATCACGATGCAAGATATCCGTGGTGAATTAGAGCGTAAAGAGATCGATTCATGGGTTAAATTGATTCGTGTGCTGAGTCACGAAATTATGAATTCTCTCGCACCCATAACCTCTATTTCACAATCATTAAAACGTATTTGGGAACAAAAATATTTGAATGAACTCAGTATAAAAAATGATGTTGATGTCAAAAAAACAGTGGATGGCTTAGGCGTAATCTGCCAAACCAATGAAGATTTAGTTCATTTTGTACAGTCGTATCGTATGCTTTCAAAGGCGCCTGAACCACAATTAAACAGTATTCAAATACATGCCTTTTTCGATAGACTAAATATTCTACTTTCTCCAATTAAGGAAAGTTTTGTTGGAGAACTTAAACTACAAAGACCTAAGGCTGATTTTAAATTTATTGCCGATGAGCAAATGATGGTACAGGTTATTATTAATCTAGTTAAAAATGCTGCGGAAGCCTTCATTCATAATGACTCCCCGCAAGACGACTCTGCTAATATTATCGTTAATGCTATTAAAAAAGGAGAGAAAACTGAGTTGAGAATCAGTGACAATGGCTCTGGCATTCCCGATGAGATTGCAGAAGAAATATTCATCCCTTTTTTCACAACTAAAGAAAGCGGATCCGGTATCGGCTTAAGTCATTCCAGACAGATTCTTCGAGCTCATGGAGGTAGTCTACTCTGTCAATCTAGGATTGGAGAAACGGTATTTACAGTGAGATGGTAAAGTCAATTGAAGATTTATGAATGGTCATTATCTAATAGTAATAAAAAATGAATCATCACTAATAGATAATGATCATTAAATCGTCGACCTATTTAAGTGATTTCCCAAAAGGAGTTAAGGCAAAACCCGCTAACTTAATATGCTGAGCAGCAAACGGAAGACCAATAATAGTGATTGCAAATAGAATGGCAAATACCAAATGAGTTAAGGCAATCCAAAAGCCACCAAAAATCAACCAGAAAATATTTAAAATGATGCTCAGGCAACCTCCAGAACTATCGTTAGGCACAACCTTTTGTCCAAATGGAGCTAAACCAAGTACTGATAATTGAATAGCCTTTAGACCAAAAGGGATTCCTACAATGGTGCAACACATTAATATTCCAGCAATAATATATTCTAAGAAGATAAAAATACCTCCAAAAATAATCCAAATAATATTTCCTATAATACTCATCCTTTTCAATTTATAGTTAGTGATTAAACGCGTACAATTATCAAGCGATAATTTAGAATTAGTGAATCAAAGTAATGCTTTATTGGTTTGCTAAACGACTAAATGACTTCATTTTTATATTGTTTGCTCCCTATTCAATTTAAGATATTTCTTACTCTCATTAGAAAGTATAGTTTAATCCCAAGTGCAAAACAAAATCTGGTGAAGTATTGATTTTTATATCCTCAGCAAACCCCGCCGTTAGAATCATTTTTTCACTAAGAATAAAATCAGCACCTAAAAGAAATTGCATCCCATAGTCGCCTAGTTCCTGAGTTAGTGAATTCTTATAAAACCGAGAATGATAATCGAGCTGCATTTTAGGAGCTAACCATTTATTTGCTTTTACGGCCAAGCCTAACGAAGCAAAGGCGATATCTTTTATTTGCATTTTATCCAACAAAGAGCCTCCTCCAACACGCAAATAGCCTAATGAATAGAAAAAATAAGCAGGTCTGGGACCAACACCAGTCGTTTGACCTGAAAACTGAAAAGAGAAATCAAGGGTTCCACTACCAAGTAATTTCGATTTATCAGCATTGTTCATCTTTAGGTAGGCACGTATGGCCATTGAATGTGTTTTCCGATCCAAGAGCTTAAAACCTAACTCAAAAGAGATATCTCCTACCCCAAAAGAATTTTCATTCATATTAAAAAGCAGTTTGTCATCCTGTATATAAGCATAAAGAATCTCATCTAATGGGGTGCCTGCACGCGCCCCACCTGTCAGTCCAAGAAAATCATGAAAGCCATTGATACTTGAATCCATAAAACCTTTAGAATGGTTAATAAG
>NZ_JBFFKR010000219.1:0-5754 GCF_041555295.1 Ancylomarina sp.
AAACTTGGGTATATAAAATAGGGCAAAAGCACCTATCAGATAACTAAAATACACGTAGGCATCAGCTTTTTGTACATGTTCAATTCTAAAGAAAAATAAAACAAATGCAGCAAACATGAATACCGATATCGACCAGTAGAAAAGCTTTAAAGCCTTTCTGATATATAGGTTTTGGATTTTATTGATGAGCGGTTTTAGGCCTCGGTAGGTGTATAGATCCACTATAAACATGAAGATTAAAAGTGGAATAATTAAAAAGGCACTAGCTCTCATAGTCGAATGTCAATTAAAATAATTGGGTCAAAGATAGGTTTTTTTTACTTAGTGGTTTGGAGATCACTACTTTCTGCTTTTAGAGAAGGATTATTGGTTTGTTTTATATCCACTTTTATTGTTTTCTTTCCTTTATTTATAATTAAATATTCACGTTTCCATGTCGTAAGTTTTCAATATAAATACAGCTAAAGTTTATTTTTGAAAACATTGTATATGTTAGATTATGCACATATGTAAATCTATATAATATGATGGTTTATGGTTGTTATTTGGATGTTAGTGGAGATAAAATATAATTTTATCAAATATTTGGAAAGTGGGGATCTTATGATTAAATTGGACATCTATTATGAAAAAATCTATGATTAATCCCCAGTCTGAAGATGCCAGGTAAATTCCCAATTATGATAAAATATAAGGCTTTGTGTTTTTCTTATTGTTGTGTTTTATTACTGATGTTATTGTTCCCTTTTCAGTCTAATAGCCAGAAGCTAAAGGAAACAAAGCGAAAACGAATCTGTCTAATTCACTCCTACAATAGTAACTTTCCTACTTATATTCATACGTCCAGAGCAATTAACGAATTTATAGATACAACACATTATCAGATTGATGTGGAATTTATGAATAGTAAGGAATTTGTTGATGATATCTATATCGAACAGTTTCATAATTTTTTAACTTATAAATTATCTAAAAGGAAGCCCTATGATTTGTTTTTGGTAGCTGATGATTATGCCTTGGATTATGTGCTGAAATATGAGAACGAATTGTTTGAAAATAAACCTATTGTTTTCTGGGGAATTAATAATATTAACATAGCAAAAGAGCAAAACTCCAATTCCAATTGTACAGGTGTTGTTGAAGATATCTCTATAAAGGAGACGATTAATTTAGCAAAAACTCTGAGCCCTAATCTTGAAGAGATATTTGTAATAAGTGATAATACGGTAACCGGTAAAAATGACTTGAACCGAATATTGAAGCTTAAAGATTTGACAACGCTTGTGAATGTTCATACTCTAAACTTGTCTGAACTTAGCTTTACTGAGTTCGAAGAGAACTTGCAGCAACTTAAAGGAGAGAAAGCCCTACTCTTATTATCTCTTTACAGAGATAAAGATTTTCAGTATAAACCTTTTTATGATGGTTTGAAATTATTGAAGAAGAATTCTGATTTGCCAATTTATCATTTATGGAAACATGGACTGGGTGAAGGTATTGCAGGAGGGAATCTAATTCATCACTATAGACAGACTCAGGAGGCCCTTAAAATAGCAGATCGAATTTTAAAGGGAGAAGCCATTGAGGATATTCGTGTTTTAGAAGAGAGTCCAAACCAGTGTTATTTGGATTTTAATGAATTAAAGAGGTTGAAGTTAATGCCTGCTATTTTTCCTAATGACTGGACAATAATTAATATGCCAAGCTCTTCAATCCATCTAAGTAAGAGATCCCTGTATTTGTTTTTATCCATAAGTTTGTTCGTTTGCGCCCTTTTGTTTTTTCTCATCTATTATGCCAGGAAACAAAATTCTCTGAAAAAGGAATTGATTCAGGCACAGGGAAATGCCAATAGAGTTGATGAGTTGAAAAGTGCTTTTTTGAGCAATATATCACATGAAATTCGTACGCCCTTGAATGGTATACTAGGATTTTCTGAATTCCTGGCTTTACCAGATGTGAGTGATGATGATCGGATTAAATATTTTGAAATAATCACAGAGAGTTCTCATCAACTTTTGAATGCGATTAATGAGATTGTGGATATTGCTAAAGTACAGTCTGGAGATTCTGATATTAGAATGGAAACTATTGATATTGGTAGTTTGTTGTCTGAAATAGTAGCTGAATACAGAGTGGAGGCAGAACGAAAGAATCTGAAACTCATGTTTATGGATAGCAGGGTTGTAAAGTCGGTTTATGCCGATAAACAATACCTCTTGAAAATAATAAGAAAGCTTTTAGACAATGCGATCAAATTCACACATGATGGGTGTATAGAGATTGGTTATTATAAGAAAGCTGACTTTATTGAATTTTATATCAAGGATACCGGCATTGGGATTTCCAATGATTTGGTGCATATCATTTTTGATAATTTCAGACAAGTCCAAGAGTCAGATATTCGTCAATATGGAGGTTTAGGGTTAGGCTTATCCATTACAAAGGCTTTTGTGAAATCGATGGGAGGTAAGATATGGGTAGAATCAAAAGAGAAGAAAGGTTCTTGCTTCTATTTTACACTTCCTTATAAAGAACAATATTCTGCCTCATTAATAAGTGCAGATGTTTATTTCAGTGGTAATTAACGGAAAGTGAAAATCCCCAATACAGATTTAATTGTATTGGGGATCTTACTTAACTGCAAAGTTCTATTAGGTTTTTCTCAATAACTTCAGCGTTCAAATCTTTACCAATAAACACAAGTTTACTCTCTCGATTTTCGTTTACATCCCATGCTCTCCCCACAGTAGCTTGAATTTGTGTGTGCACAGATTGTAAAAGAATTCTGTTATCAACACCAGTGATATTAAGAATACCCTTCACACGATAAATCGTATCAGAGTTGAATTGCAAAAAGGTATCGAGCCAGCTAGCCAATTTCATTTGATTAAAAGCTAATTTACTTTTAAAACAATAGTTTTCTATGCTGTGATCATGCTTTTTTTCATTGCTTTCGATTCCATCTACAGTGAATAGAAATTGATAAATGTGCTTTGGATTATAAGCATAAACATCAAGTAATTTCACATCAAGTTTCGATTGGACAGCTTTGTGGATGTCGGCTGTAGGATTAATTTCTCTGATTTTAGAACAAAGCTGTTTTATATCCTTTTCATTCGATAGATCAATTTTATTTAGGATTAGCGTATCGGATATGACAATTTGTTTATTCAGAACCGCTTCATTTTTCAGATCTTGTTCAGCATTAGCTGCATCAATCAAACAAATGACAGAATCGAGCTCGAATTTAGCTTTGATACCTGGATCTGAAATAAAAGATGCCAAAATATTACCCGGATCAGCAATACCGGTTGTTTCAATTAATAAATGATTGAAAGAATGATTGTTCTTAACCAAGTTTTCAAGAACCATGAATAGTTCTGTGTTTAGATTACAACATATACAACCATTGCTCAATTCAAACAAGTCTTCGTTTCCAATATTGGCGACAAATTCTGAATCGATATTCTCTTTACCAAATTCATTTTCGATGATAACAAATTTCTTTTCCTTATGATTTTGAATCAGCTGATTTAAGAGACTGGTCTTTCCAGCCCCCAAAAAACCAGTGATGACTGTTACGGGTATCTTACTCATATATTGTTACTAAATCGTCTTGTTAATATTGAAATGAATAGTAATAAATGTTCAATCAAGAATCATTATTTAAAATTTTTCCCAATGAACAATTTCCTCCAAGCTGTTTCTCTTTTTTGCTGGTCTTTTCTCATGGTCTGGATAACCAAGTGACAGAATTGCTGCAGGTTCGATATGATCAGGAAGATCAAAGAAATCACGACATTTTTGAACATGGAAGTTGCAAATCCAACATGTGCCTAAGCCAAGCTCGGTTGCTTGAAGTGTCATGTGATCAGTCGTAATAGCAGCATCAATATCAGCATGATCTTTTTCATCTTCAGCTCGTTTCCAAGATTTACTGTGATCTGAACAAATTACAATATAGACAGGTGCTTCTTTAAACCAGTCGCGATGGTAAATTTGTGAGAACTGATCATGATTTTCTTTCTCACGAATCACAATAAAATGCCAGGGTTGAAAGTTGACTGCAGATGGAGCGTATTGACCGGATTCCAGTATTTGTAGTAACTTTTCGTCTTCGATTTCCTTATCTAAGTATGATCGAACTGAATAGCGGTCTTTAATTGTATTTAATAAGCTCATAATTGTAATTTTGATTCTGTGTAAAAATACAAATTTTTCAGGTGCATTAAAGTTTCTATTTATAACTTTGCAGCCTTAATTAATAATTGCTTTATGCTACGAGAACTCAAACAAAATAAAATGTATGCCTATCTTATGCTGCTGGTCGTTGCGGCTACTGCAGGACATCAGGCGTGGCGTACGCTTTTTAACAATTTGGCTGTAGATGAAGTTGGGATTAATGGTTTTCAGTTAGGAGTTATCCAATCTGTAAGAGAGGTTCCAGGCTTCTTGGCGTTATTGGTTATATATGTGCTTTTTTTTGTACGTGAGCACCGCCTATCAGCAATTTCTGTTTTACTCGTTGGTGTGGGTGTTGCTTTAACGGGCTTTTTTCCATCCTTTTATGGTTTAATCTTTACGACTTTAATTATGTCGGTTGGTTTTCATTATTTCGAAACCACCAATAAGTCATTAACCTTGCAATACTTTAATTACGAACAAGCACCCTATGTATTTGCTAAGCAGAAAAGTTGGGCGGCCGTTGCTAATGTTGCCATGGGTGCTTTTATCTTACTATTAGCTGATCATTTATCATTACAAATGAACTTTATAGTTGCTGGTGTTTTGATCGTTTTAATGGCAATTTGGGCCTTCTTTTGGAAGCCTGAGGATAAAAATATTCCTGCACAGAATAAAGGGATGGTTCTGCGTAAGCGTTATTGGTTATTTTATGTTTTGAATTTTTTAAGTGGAGCGCGTCGACAAATTTTTGTTGTGTTTGCCGTTTTCATGTTAGTTCAGAAATACCACTTTAGTATTCAGAATGTGGCTTTGCTTTTCATCATCAATAATATTATCACTTACTTCATATCTCCCTATATCGCTAAGGGAATAAACCGTTATGGTGAGCGAAGAATGCTAAGTTTAGAATACTTTTTTTTGATATTTGTATTTCTGGGCTATGCCTTTATCGAAAATGGTTTAGTGGTTGCGATCTTATACATAATCGATCATATATTCTTTGGTTTCTCAATGGGAATCAATACTTATTTTCATAAAACAGGAGATAAGAAAGATATTGCACCTTCAATGGCAGTTGGATTTACCATTAATCATATCTCAGCGGTTGTGATTCCAGTTTGTGGTGGTTTATTGTGGATGTGGCATTGGCAAATACCATTTATAGCTGGAGCTATACTTTGTGTGGTCTCCCTTGTATTTGTTCAGAAAATAAAAATAGAAAACTAAGTTTAGAATTGAAAATTTATTAAAATATGATAGCTGAAAATATATACAAAAGCCTTGTAGAACTTTATAATAAAGGGATCACTGAAAAAGATCCAAAAATCATAAGAGATTTTTTGAATGATAATACACATGTGGCTTTAAAAGATGATCCCCGATTCTATTTAGAAATACTGCAACATCGTGCTGCAGCATTTGCTTTATTTGGTGAGCTGAGTGAAGCTGGTCAGGAGTATGCTAAAGGTTATTCTTCATGCTCAACTTCTGGAAAGTGGGTTTATGGTTTAAATTGGTCTTTGCAATATATGGCTGAGTTCTCTCTCAACAGAGGAAAAGCTAAAT
>NZ_JBFFKR010000220.1:0-5749 GCF_041555295.1 Ancylomarina sp.
AAAACCAAATGAAAATTGAAATTATTTTGAGAAATATTTCCTCCTAATTTTTTCAACTCTCGTCGCTTCCCCTTACCAGACTTTTTAAGAACTTCTCGCTGTATTAGCGGCTGCAAATATAAGAACTTTAATTCTTAAACTGCAAGCCTCGATTCATTTTTTCTGAAATTTTATTTTCAGAAAAACCTAGAGCTGAAAAATGAGAATCTGATACAATGATCAAAACCCTCAGCTCCTCCCGAATCGTGAGGTTGTTTAGTAGGTGTAAATAACTTTCTAAAAAAAATAAAAAATTCCTACGACCACCCTACCACTGCCTATAAAATACTACTAAACAACCATTTTATAAATCCACTCTCCGTTGAAAGTGGCTACAAATATAGGGGCAAAGCACCATTACTTCCAAGCGAAATCAAAGAAAAAAACAAAGAAATATCATATCGGCCTGACTTAGTGATGTTTAATTTTAATTCTGTTTTTAAAATAGATAATTATAACTCTATTTTCCCGTATTAAGCAACTCATTAAGTCGCTTTAATTGTGGTGCATCACCTAAAACAAAAAGTTGGAATCTTTGGTCGAGTATAATATGGGGAGAAGGATTGTAGATATAATTACCTTCATCATCTTTCAAACCAATAATGTTGGCTCCTGAAACATTTCTAACATTCAATTCTAAAATTGACCGACCAACAAAGCATGCCGCAAGCTTTGAACAAGAAACTTCCATCAAATTAACTCCCTTAATAGACTGAAGTAAAATTTTATCTAGGAACTCTATAACATCGGGCTGAGCAACTAGCTTAGCCATTTGTCGTCCGCCAAGAAGATCTGGCATAATAACGTTATTTGCTCCAGCTCTTTTCAATTTGTTATCCGATTGCATTTTGGATGATCGAGAAATAATCCTAATTCCTGGACTCAACTCTCTCGCTGTCAAACAAACATACACATTAGCAGCATCATCGGGTATTGCCGTAATCAGAGCCTTAGCTTTAGATATATTAGCAAGAGTTAAAACTTCCTCCAGAGTCGCATCGCCTAGAATAAATAACAATTCAGGTATCATCTGAATTTGATCAATACTTGACTCCTTTGAATCAACAACTACCACGACTTCACCATGCTCTAATAACTCAAGACTAGCCTGGCGTCCATTTCGGCCGAATCCACATACGATAACATGATTACTTAACTTCTCGATTTTTCTAGCCACTCTATAATCTTTTAAATTTCTACGAAAAACACCATCTAAAATAAAACGGGTTACTGCGGAAACAATATAACCAAAAATACCAAAACTGGTCAAAATCAACAATATTGTAAACAACTTACCATTATCTGTAAGATCATGCACTTCTTTAAACCCAACCGTTGAAATCGTAATTACCGTCATATACAAAGCATCGATTAGACTATACTCTATATTGAGCTGCATATAACCAATAGTACCGATACCAATCACAACAAACATAAGAGCCAAAGCGAAACTAAGTGTCTTAAAATTTTCTTCCCAGATTTGACGCCCCTTTAATGACATTGTAAATATTTATGTGAAAAAAATAAAATCTAAATTAATCAATCTTATCAAACTGCAATAAAGAAAATCATATTTGTTCAATACGAAGAATTCTGTTTCCTAATTCACATTCAAGACACTTGAATTTATCGCAATATTCTGATTTCAGATGCAATAAAGATTGGGAATGATAAGCAGTTTTAACCACTATACCGCTTTCTATCCATGATTTAATAATTGAATTTTTCTCTGGGGTCATCTTTTCAAGAAAGGACAGGGCTTTATCTACATATGAAGGGTCACCAATTTCTTTACCATAAACAAATAGAATAGGAACAATTGCATTAATTATTAATATATCTATGGTCGATTTACCCAGGACTTTCTTCTTAAAGTCAACTTTTTCTCCAAACCTGTAATGATCATTCCAATATTGAGAAGCCTCAGTTTCCAACAGCAAGTAAAACTTATCGATATTTTCAACCTGTTTGATTTTAGAAAATAATGATTGTGACTGATTAATTAAGTTAGCGAACTGAGCAATACGAACAGTTGGAAAGTTAACAGGATGAATCCGCATAAATTTCCATCGACTTTTCTCAATGGCCTTAAGTTTAAACTTACTCTTCAAAAATCGATATTCTCTTTGCAAATCAGAATAGTAGAGATCCTCAGGAATAGAATCATAAAGAAACCCAGATTGACCAAATAAAATAGCTTCCAATTGCAAGAGAGAATTCTTGTGTTTAGCCAGAATCTTCAGAGGAACTGATCGAGTAAGTTGCTCAAAAGGATCAGCATTTACTTTCATGCCAAAATATCGAGCTAATAATTGATAGAAGGTTTCTTCCCAAGAGCCCGTATTTTGATGATACATCTGTATTATCTCATCAGCCTTCCTCTCCAATCTTTCTAGCAACATTCTATCTAGCCAATGATTCACAAAAAAATTATTCAATTTCGGGATATCAACCTGGCAAGGAATCCAAGACTGAGAAGACATCAAGCTTTGATATCTTTTTATATATTGATCTGGAATTTTCAGTTCCAAACAGGGTAACAATCGTCCATCTGAGAAAACAATATCTGCATCATTTTCAAGAACGACATGTAAAATAACATTATTATATGCTAAATCTACATTA
The DNA here is from genome assembly GCF_041555295.1 of Ancylomarina sp. NCBI lineage: Bacteria > Pseudomonadati > Bacteroidota > Bacteroidia > Marinilabiliales > Marinifilaceae > Ancylomarina > Ancylomarina sp. The sequence goes on from NZ_JBFFKR010000220.1 coordinate 2,665, forward strand.
TGATGATGCTTATACCAATCAGACGATTTAATATGGATTTCAACATTTCCGACCCAAAGCAAGCCATCGATTTGAATTCGAGATTCAAAAAAATCAGGCCCCGAATCTCTATTCAAGCTACCTGTTTCAATTAATTCCAATTGATGCCCCTGACTTGACATCAATTTTTCTGAATCAAAAAGTCGATACTTCCATATATAGTGTAGAAAATCTTCATTCATAAAAACAGATTCTAAATTTTTAAACAGAATACTAAATTTATGATATGTTTTCTAGGAATACAACAAAAAAAGCGATGATCTTAAGATCATCGCTTTTCAATTTCTTTAATACTAAAACTATAAAATCCCTTTTACATCCATTAAGGCTTCCATCTCTTCTTGAAGTTCCAACGCTTTTTCACACGCAACATTAGCAAAATTTGGTGTTGAATCAGCATAAATGATTCCTCTTGACGAATTGACCAACAAACCACAATGATCATTCATACCATATTTAGCAACCTCTTGCAAACTTCCACCTTGAGCACCAACTCCTGGAACCAATAGAAAATGATTTGGAGCAATCTTTCGAATATCAGATAACATTTCTGCTTTCGTTGCACCAACTACATACATCATATTATCCTTAGACCCCCACTCCTGTGATTTCTCAAGAACCTTTTCGAATAGTTTTTGCTCACCATCCTGAAAAAATTGAAAATCGAAAGCTCCCTTGTTCGAAGTCAATGCCAATAAAATCACCCACTTATCTTTATACGAAAGGAAAGGCGTAACCGAATCTTCACCCATATAAGGAGCAACTGTAATTGAGTCGAAAGGCATATTCTCAAGAAATGCACTGGCGTACATTTTTGATGTGTTTCCGATATCGCCACGCTTGGCATCAGCAATTAGAAATACTTCTGGGTAGTTTTCCTTGATATAACAAACTGTTTTCTCTAGAGAAAGCCATCCCTTTGCACCTTTACATTCGTAAAAAGCAATATTTGGCTTGTAAGCAACAACCAAATGTGCTGTTGCGTCAACAATCGCTTTGTTGAATTCAAAAATAGGATCTTCCTCTTTAAGCAAATGTTCTGGAATCTTCTTCTCATCAGTATCCAAACCAACACATAGGAAAGACTTCTTTAATTTAATTTGCTCGAATAAAGCTTGATAGTTCATTTGATATTGATTTAATGGTTGTTTAATTTCTTTTTATCTATGACTCATTAAAATGAGATCAAAAAAAAAGCAGTAGTTAAAACCACTGCCAAATATTATTATAAACCACTCTCCTTAAGTCGCTCTGCATTTTCTTCAACCTGAAGCTTATCGATAATCTCTTGAATATCGCCATCGATAATAGCACTCAAATTATACATCGTCAAATTAATTCTATGATCGGTTACACGACCTTGTGGGTAATTGTATGTTCTAATTTTAGCCGAACGGTCACCAGTAGAAACCATCGTCTTACGTTTCGATGAAATTTCATCGAGATACTTCTGATGCTCCAATGAATAAATACGTGAACGCAATTCAATCATCGCTTTGGCCAGATTCTTAATTTGAGATTTTTGATCTTGGCAGGTCACCACAATACCTGTTGGCACGTGAGTTAAACGAATAGCCGAGTAGGTTGTATTTACTGACTGTCCTCCAGGGCCAGAAGAACAGTAAGTATCCTTACGGATATCACTATCTTTCACATCAATATCGAACTCTTCAGCCTCTGGCAATACTGCTACTGATGCAGCACTGGTATGCACACGCCCCTGAGTTTCAGTTTGAGGCACACGTTGAACACGGTGTACACCTGATTCATATTTTAGAATACCATAAACACCGTTACCAGAAACATTTAAAACAATTTCTTTATAACCTCCAGATGTTCCTTCACTACATGAAGTCATAGACACTTTCCAACCTTTGCTCTCGCAAAATTTGGTATACATTCTATATAAATCACCTGCAAAGATACTAGCTTCATCACCACCAGCACCAGCACGGATTTCAACAATTGCATTTTTAGAATCTTCAGGATCTGCAGGCACTAAAAGCAATTTAATTTCATTCTCCATTTCTGGCAACTTCTCCTCAAGTTCTTCCAGTTCCATTTTTGCCATTTCGCGCAACTCTTCATCGCTCTCGGTGGCTAATATTTCTTTTGATTCAGCAATCGTTTCAAGTGCATTTCTATATCTTGTTGCAGCAGAATCGACTAACTCCAATTCTTTATATTCTTTACTTAGCTTAACATAGCGTTTCATATCACTCATTATCTCAGGATCGGTAATCAATTGACTAACCTCCTTAAATCGGATAAAAACACCTTCTAGTTTTCCTAGTAACACATTATCGTTCATCCTTATAATCTCTTAAAATTTGCACAAAATTAGGAAAATAAAATTACTTTAATTGATTTGAGTCTCATTATTAGAATATTTAAGCTTCATCACACAACATAATACTAAGCTAACATCAATATTCTCATACAAATAAATAAAAATTCTATTTTCAATTTAGATTTCAAAATACAAAGAAGCCGATCATCCTAACAAAAGGACGATCGGCTCATTTATATATTATATTTAGTATTCGAACTGTCCGAATTCACTTTTTATAGTCAACTTCTTACTTTCAGAGGCTTCAACTCGTCCAACAATTTTAGCATCTACATTAAAGCTCTTCGAAATTTCAATAATATCACTTGCGATTTCGGCAGGCACATAGAATTCATAACGATGTCCCATATTAAACACTTTATACATTTCGTCCCATTCCGTTCCACTCTGCTCTTTAATCAACTTGAACAATGGAGGCACATCAAACATGTTATCTTTTACGATATGAAGATTGTCAACAAAGTGAAGAACTTTTGTTTGAGCCCCACCCGAGCAATGAATCATACCATGAATTTGAGAACGATACTTATCCAAAGCTACTTTTACAATAGGAGCAAAAGTACGAGTCGCAGATAAAACCAATTTACCAGCATCCAAATCAGTACCCTCAACAGCATCGGTTAATTTACAATTCCCGGAATACACCAAATCCTCTGGAACCGCTCCATCAAAACTCTCTGGGTATTTTTCAGCAAG
>NZ_JBFFKR010000221.1:0-5748 GCF_041555295.1 Ancylomarina sp.
GCAATGCCAATTCCCCATGTATCAGCTAATACTCCAAAGACAAAAGCGATAATTGCTGAATATAAAGTTCGTAGTTGCGATTGAGACGAATAAACGGATGTCAGTAGTTCCTCAGGAACGTTATCAGCAACAAATGCTGTTAATATTGGTTTTCTGATATTTTCGATAATAAATATAAAAGTGAATGCAACAAAAGCCCAGATCCACATATCATATTTAAAAAATACACCGCAGGTAACTCCAAATAAAAGTCCCATAAGGAGAGTTTTACGTGCCAAATTATTAGGTGCTTTCTTTAGGATGAGCGATGAATATTGTGATGCAAATGAGGTTAGTAGATATATGAAAAAGTAAAGAATACCTATAACCATCCCATTTTGTCTGTTAATATCAATTTGTTTGAGATTTGGAATTAGTAGAGCAATACTCAACATTATGGCTTGTATGTAATCCTTAAGAGCCTTTAAATAAGCAGTGTGAAAAGCGGATGTACTCACCAATTTGAATACGGTTTTTTGTTTCAAAACTCTAAATAGTGCCTTAAAGCTATTGGTAAATGAGGGTTTCTCTTTATCAATCTTTATTTGTGGTTTATCAAGCTGTGCGGGGTAGCTTAGTATAAGTACAAAATTGAAAGCATAGGGAATAACGGAATAAATAAAAATGTTCTGATAGTTGCCATCGATAAGAACCAGTAAGCCTGCTAAAAGTGCAGAAATGGCAGAACCTCTTTGGGACCACGATCGGGTGTGCCCGTAGTATTCCGATTTATAGCTTGCCCAGTTGTTTAGCTTTAGGTAATCCATCATCATGCCTTTATGAGAACCAGAACGGAAAGCATCAGCTATTCCAAATATGATAAAGGCGAATAGATAAAGCCAGAAATTTGTCGAAAGCCAAAAGATCAGAAAAGAGAGGATAAATATGAACAGTGCGGCGGCAAGTGATTTTTTTCTGCCATAAATATCTGCAATTAAACCAGATGGAATTTCGAATAAATTAGTGAGAATTTCTCTTGCGGCATATAGTATTCCAATTTGAGTAAATGTCATCCCTTTATCTATTAGAAATAGAATTAAAAAGGCATCAAAAAATCTCAGGTTTTTAAGAAATCCATAGGCACAAAACTTTCTATATTGATTGTCTTTTATTTGGGAATTCATAAGGGTCGGATACAAATTGTCTTTATGGAGTACAAAATAGGGAATGATTTTCATTCCAGCTATTAGGTTTTTTCTTAAAAAGGAAAATCTCGAATATTTTTCCGATATGTTTTTGAACATTCTTTTAAATATCTTCACAAATATTGCAGGTAGGTAGTTAATATTTGTATTAACAATATGCTGCCGTGGTTAATTACATGTTTATGTTCTTGATTATTGGAATCATTAAGCTGTTAATGAGGTGTCTAGTTGATATTACTGTAAAACCACTTGTTTGTCGATATCGATTGCAATAAATAGTCTTGATTAATGAAAAAAATCATTAATGATAAAAGTCATGTAAATCGCTATTGTCAGGTATTGTACAACATAGCGTGATTAATGCTGAAAGATTTCTTCAATACAAAAATGTTTATAAATTTGAATTCGAAAGTCAGGCACAAAATGCTGATTTTATATCGAGTATGGACATAATTAATTAAATGCAGCATTTTTTGCGTTTATAATCAAGTTTAGGGATATGGTTAAGAATAGAAAATTATTAGTTAGAGATCTTACCTTAAGAGATGGACAACAATCGCTTTTTGCAACTAGAATGCCTCAGGCAGAAATTGAGAAGGTTCTTCCTCTGTACAAAAAAGCAGGTTTTTATGCTTTAGAAGTATGGGGTGGTGCAGTTCCCGACTCGGTGATGCGTTATTTGAACGAAGATCCATGGTATCGTCTTGAATCAATCAAAAAAGAGATTGGTGACGTTTCTAAACTAACCGCTTTGTCACGCGGTCGTAATCTTTTTGGATATAGTCCTTACCCCGAATCGGTCATTGAGAAGTTTAATACTCAATCTGTAAAATCGGGACTTGGTATCATGCGTATTTTCGACTGTCTGAATGATATCGAGAATATGAAATCGACCATTAAGTATGTAAAAGCTGCTGGTGGTATTGCTGACTGTGCAGTCTGTTTTACGGTCGACTCTAAATTCCCTGAGAAAAAAGAAGATCGTGATAGAATGACGATTAAGAATCTTCCTGATCAGATTTTCGACCTTGAATACTTTGTTGACCTAGCAAAGAAGTTGGAAGCAATGGGTGCTGATATGATTTCTTTAAAGGATATGGCTGGTTTAGCTTCTCCTTCAATTGCAGGACAAATCATCCGTCGTTTTAAAGAGGAATTGACTGTACCTGTAGATTTTCACTCGCATTCTACTCCTGGTTATGGTTTAGCTTCAGCTTTAAGTGCAATTATAAATGGTGTTGATATTATTGATACAAACATCATGAATTTTGCAGGTGGATCAGCAGCACCAGCTTACGAACTCGTCTATCTTTTCTGCCAAAAATTAGGCATTGAATTAGATGGTGATCCAAAAGTTGTTGTTGAGATTAATAAAATTCTAAAAGAAATTCGTCTGGGTGCTTTAGCTGAAGTTGATAGTTATAAGCAATTCCCTATCGAATTTGATATAACTAAAGATAAGCTACCAGTTGAAATTGACAAGTTATTTGTTGATGCAATTGAGTATGCTAAAGCTGATAAAGAAGACGAGCTTTTAGTGGCTTGTCATGCTATCGAAAAATATTTTAATTTCCCGGCTCCTAACGAAATGGTTAAGAAAGCCGAGATACCTGGAGGTATGTATACCAACATGCTAAACCAGTTGAAGTCTTTAGGTTTGGAAACCCTACTCGAGAGAGTGTTGGAAGTTGTTCCAGTGGTGCGCCTGGATGCAGGTTGTCCACCATTGGTAACTCCTTCTTCCCAAATTATTGGGGTACAGGCCGTAAATTGTGTGATCGATGAGAATTCGGGTCGCCCATTCTACACCAATGTAAACAATCAGTTCTTTAATCTTGTAAAAGGAGAGTACGGTACAACGCCTATTGAGATTGCACCAGAATTCCGTAAAAGAATTACAGGAAAAGCAGAAGAAGCGGCTTACGATATGGATAAATATCAAGCACCTGAAAACACAATCCTGTCTCAGTTTGGTGATGTTAAATTAGCTAAAGACGACAAGGAATTCATGTTGCTTGAATTATTCCCTCTGGTAGCTAAAGGCTATTTAGAAGGCAAGCGTAAAGTTGAATTCGAGGCTAAGCGCGAAGCAAACAAAAAAGCAATTGCCGCTGATAGAGCTAAGATCAAGCGTACAGCTAAACTTAAGATTCGTGACTTAACTTTACGTGATGGTCAGCAGTCTTTATTCGCAACTCGAGTACCTCAGCACGAAATTGAGAAAGTATTGCCTTTTTATAAGGATGCTAAGTTTTATGCCATGGAAGTTTGGGGTGGTGCTATTCCTGATTCAGTAATGCGTTACCTTAACGAGGATCCATGGTACCGATTGGAATCAATTAAAGAAGTTATTGGAGACGTTTCATATCTGACAGCTCTTTCTCGTGGACGTAACCTATTTGGTTATAGCCCATATCCAGAGTCGGTGATTGAAGGTTTCAATAAGAATGCAGTAAAGAGTGGTTTGGGTATTATGCGTATTTTCGACTGTCTGAATGACGTGAAAAATATGGAAACCACCATTAAGTATATTAAGGAAGCAGGCGGTATTGCTGACTGTGCAGTGTGTTATACAGTGGATCCTAAATTCACTCGTAAGCAACGTATACAAGCTGTGTTCTCAGGTAAGAAGTTGCCTAAGAAAATTTTCGATGTCGATTATTTCCTAAACAAAGCCAAGCAGATGGAAGCTTTGGGTGCTGATATGATTTCTGTAAAGGATATGGCTGGATTGATTCCACCATCACTTTCAGGACAAATCATTAAGCGTCTTAAGAAAGAGGTTAAAGTACCTATCGATTTTCATACACATTGTACACCAGGTTACGGTTTAGGTGCGGTCTTGATGGCTATTATAAATGGCGTTGATATTGTAGATACTAACATCCTAAATTTTGCAGGTGGACCTGCGGCTCCAGCATTCGAAATTATTCAGATTTTTGCTGATAAGCTTGGTTTGGATACAGGTGTTGATTTAGATGCTGTGGTGAAAATCAATACTGAATTGAAAGGTATTCGTGAGAGAATCGCAGAATTTGATTCATACAAAATGTTCCCTCGTGAGTTTGATATTACAGCTGATTATTTACCAGCTGATATTGATGCTCTTTTTGACAAAGCAATTGTTTTGGCTAAGGCAGATAAGGAAGCTGAGTTGTTAGAGGTTTGTAACGCAATTGATGTCTGGTTCAATTTCCCTGCTCCAAACGAGGAGGTAAAAGCTGCTGAGATCCCCGGTGGAATGTACACCAATATGTTGGCTCAGTTGAAAGGCTTAGGTCTTGAAGATTTATTGCCAACCGTACTTAAGAAAGTTCCTGAAGTTCGTGTAGCTGCTGGTTGTCCTCCTTTGGTAACACCATCGTCACAAATTATAGGGGTTCAGGCTGTAAATTACGTTTTAGATGTAAACAGCGGAAAAGCACCTTATACGAATGTGAACAATCAGTTCTTTAATTTGGTTAAAGGGGAGTATGGTGAGACACCAATCGATATTGATCCGGAATACCGTCAGAAGATTTGTGGACAACGTGAAGCAACGCCTTATGATGTAAGTAAGTATCAAGCTCCTGAAAACCTTGTTCTGGAAGAGTTTGGTGGCGTTAAGTTGGCTCAGAATGAGAAAGAAATGTTGTTGTTGGAATTATTCCCAACTGTAGCTCTACCTTATCTGAAAAATCTTAGAGCAGAAGCCTTCTATAATGAGCAAGCAGAAATCGAAGAAAAGAAGCAGAGAGAAGCGGCTGAGCGTCGTGCTGCTTTCGATGGTATGACTGCTAAACAAAAGGAAGAGAAGGTTTTGAAAGGTTTGTACAACATTGAGTGGCTATCTTCACAAGAAAGCCAAGAAATTAAGCAACCAGAATGGAAAGTGTCGAAATTAGACCAAAAAACCATCGATATGCTTAATCGTGAAAAACCAAAAAGCACATTAGGAGACTAATATCCTCCTAATTTGGAAATACTAAAAAAGCTCCACCATTAGGTGGAGCTTTTTGTGTAATAATGATTGACTAAAAATTGTTTTATTACCAAGTCAAAAAGACGGATGTCCAAAAAGCTAACGGAACAACTGTATTCCAAATAACATCTTCTCTGTGTCTGGCTCTTTCCAATCGGCGAGATTCAGTTTGATATCTCAATAAATTAATTCTCTCCTGCTCTTTATAGCGTAATAACTCTTTTTCTTTATTGATACTCTCCAGATAATATTCAGCTTCGAAATTTTTATCAGGTCTTACTTTCCTAATACTTAAAAGATCTCTTTCTGCATCATCCAGATAGTCTAAATGATATAGAGCCATGCCTCGTTGTAATTTCACCTCATTCAAGTAAGGCTGCTTTTTTAAGACGTGATCAAAATCGCGTAGTGCTAGGTTGTAATTTTTAAGCTGCATATACGCATAACCCCTGTCTTGAAAGATTCGAGCGTAATAAGGCATAATTTGAATAGCTGTATCCAATTGTGCAACGGCCTCCTGATATTTACCTTCCAGAATCAGCATTCTACCCTTGTCATGATAATCTTTGTAACGCTCAACATTTTGTGCTTTTACAGAAGCAA
>NZ_JBFFKR010000222.1:0-5728 GCF_041555295.1 Ancylomarina sp.
CCTTTATTGTATAGGAAAATGATGATTAGTTGATGTGTTGATATGATGATGTGTTGATTTGACTTGAATAAACCGTTCATTGAGCGGAGTCGAAATGTTATACTGGTTACTCAGTACTCTTTACTTGAAAAAAATGAATAATATAAACGATATAGTTGACAGAATAATTGCACTGAAAGGGACAAGCTCAGAAAAGGTGATTCCTATTTTGCAGGCCATTCAAGCTGAGTTAAACTATTTACCAGAAGAGGCTTTAAAGCGTGTTTGTGAAATCACAGAGATTACACAAGCGCAGATTTCAGGTATTTCAACTTTTTATTCTCAATTCCGTCATCAGCCGGTAGGCGAACATGTTGTTCGTGTTTGTGTTGGAACAGCTTGTCATGTAAAAGGTGCGGGACAGGTTTATGATGCTTTTCGTAGAGAATTGAAATTAGCCGATGGTGAAGAAACCGATAGCGAGAAAAAATTCACACTCGAAGAAGTTTCTTGTTTAGGCTGTTGCACATTGGCACCTGTTGTTCAGATAGACGATGTGACTTATGGTCATGTAGAGACGGGAACGGTTAAGGATGTGCTTGAAGATTTTCTGTCGAAAGCTGGAAATCAGGAAGAGGAGAAAGTGAGAACCCTTTCAGAAAAAGGCTTGCCTCAAGGTGAAATTCGAATAGGCCTAGGTTCTTGTTGTATTGCTAGCGGTAGCTCAGGTGTGAAAGAAGCATTGGAGGAGACTTTGGATAGTAGCGGTATAACTGTAGATGTGAAACAGGTTGGTTGTGTTGGTGTCTGTAATCAGGTTCCAATGATGGAGATTCATAAGCCAGGCGAGGATGCTGTTTATTATACCAAACTTAAATCAGAGGATGTTGGTGATATCATTCAAAGGCATTTTAAATCTGATGGATTTATGAATCGATTCAAAAGTCGACTTTATAATTACGCTGAAAATTTAACTTTCAGCAATATACCTCAGTCCTCAGATCACTACAGTGTCAATGAAACTAATACGCCAATTGCCGAATTCTTAAAGGGACAAATCAATATTGCAACTGAATACAGAGGTGAAATTCGACCTTCAGATTTTGAAGAATATAAAAGTAAAGAGGGGTTTTCAGCTCTTGAAAAATGCTTGAAAGACTTAAGCCCTGATCAAATAATTGATGAAATTGAAAAGAGTGGCCTTAAAGGTCGTGGAGGAGCTGGTTTCCCATCAGCCATAAAGTGGCGTATGGTGAATAAGGCTCAGTCCGATAAAAAATATATTATCTGTAATGGCGACGAGGGTGACCCGGGTGCTTTTATGGATAGAATGCTCTTGGAATCCTATCCATTTCGTGTGATAGAAGGCATTATTATTGCAGCCTATGCAGTTGGTGCAAATGAAGGACGCTTGTACATTCGTGCAGAGTATCCATTAGCCGTAGAGCGAATTCGTGAAGGAATTAAGATATGCAGAGAAAAGGGTATTCTTGGTGAAAATATACTGGGATCAGATTTTTCTTTCGATATGGAAATTTTCGAAGGAGCAGGGGCTTTTGTTTGTGGAGAAGAAACAGCCTTGATTGCTTCTATTGAAGGTAAGCGAGGCATTCCGCAATTACGTCCACCTTATCCAGCTGAAAAAGGACTTTGGAATCAGCCCACACTTATAAATAATACGGAAACTTTTTCTCTTGTTCCCTGGATTCTGAGAAATGGATCGGATAAGTTCAGTGAGATTGGAACCGAGAAGAGTAAAGGAACTAAGGTTTTTGCCTTGGCCGGTAAAATAAATCGTGGGGGACTGATAGAGGTTCCTATGGGTATATCGATTCGCCAAATTGTTGAAGAAATTGGAGGTGGTATAGCCGATGGAAAGAAATTTAAAGCCGTACAAATCGGTGGTCCTTCGGGAGGATGTATTCCTGCTTCGATGGCTGATACAACGATTGACTTTGATTCCTTGAAAGAAGTTGGAGCTATGATGGGATCAGGAGGTTTGATTGTTCTCGATGAATCGGATTGCATGGTGGATATTGCTCATTACTTCTTATCATTCACTCAGGAAGAATCTTGTGGGCGATGCACATTCTGTCGAATTGGAACGCGTCGTATGCTTGAGATTTTGAATAAGATTAAAACAGGCAAGGGCAAACTCGAAGATTTAGATTTGTTAGAGAAATTGGCAATCAATACGAAAAAGGGGAGTATCTGTGGTTTAGGACAGACAGCTCCGAATCCCGTATTATCAACCTTGAAATATTTCAGACACGAATACGAAGCCCATATCAATGGGACTTGTCCATCAGGAAAGTGTGAAAGTCTGATTAAATATGAAATAAAGGATGAATGCACAGGTTGTACGAAATGTGCACAGCGATGTCCGGTAGATGCTATAAAGGCTAAGCCCTATGAATTGCACGAAGTTGATAATGAACTTTGCATTAAATGTGACATTTGCAGACAAATTTGTCCAGTTGATGCAGTCGTTGTAAGATAAAGACGACTTCAATTTAAAATCAGTCATCTGATAGATATCGATTATGGTAAGAATAAAAATTGACAATAAAGATATAGAGGTATCTGCTGGTACAACGGTTTTAAAGGCTGCTGAATCTGTAGGGATTCACATTCCTTCCATGTGCTATTTAGATGGATGTTCAAATCATCCCACTTGTATGGTTTGCATGGTGAAGGATATTAAATCGGGAAAGATGATGCCATCCTGCGCAACGAAAGTTGTTGAGGGAATGGAATTGGCAAGCGAGGACGAAGAAGTATTTGGTGCCCGAAAAGAGGCAGTAGAACTTCTTTTGAGCGATCATGTTGGTGATTGCGAAGCGCCATGCCGAGCAGCTTGTCCTGCTTTTATGGATATTCCAAAAATGAATCGTTTTATTGCTGATGGGAAATTCGATGAGGCCATTCAGATTGTGAAAGAAGAAATCGCCTTGCCACATATATTGGGTTATATCTGCTCAGCTCCCTGCGAGAAGGTTTGTCGTAGAAAAGATGTGGATGAAGCCGTTTCCATTTGTGTTTTGAAGAGAACGGTAGCAGAAGAATCAAAAAATACATACTTACCTGAATTGAATGCAGCAAGTGGAAAAAAAGTTGCTGTTATTGGATCTGGAGTATCAGGACTGGCAGCGAGCTTTCATATTCTAAAAGAAGGGCATGCTTGCAGTCTTTTCGAAAGAGAGTCCGTTTTGGGTGGAACACTTCACTCTGCTATTGCTGATGGAAAGATGCCTCTGGAGGTCTTGGATTCAGAAATCACTATTCTTAAGCGATTGGGTCTGGAGATAAATTTAAACACACCATTATCATCAGAGAGCTTTGAGAATATCCGAAAGGAATATGATGCTGTAATTATAGCAACAGGTTTGATCTCCGATGAAATAAGTAACTTGAATCTCGATTTTAAGGGTGAGAAGGAAGCATTTAAAACGAATTTACCTGATGTTTTTGCTTGTGGAAGCCTGCTTCGCATACAAAAGATGGCAGTGAAAGCTTTGGCTCAGGGAAAAGAGGCTGCTTATTCTGCTAATCTATACTTGAGGGGACAAGAGGTTGAAACCACAAAGAGAAAATTCAATTCTCGTTTTGGTGTCCTAAGTCAAACTGAAGCTTTGGAATACCTGAAAGAATCAGAGGAGGGCAAGAGAAAAGACATAAAGAGTAGAGAAGACGCAATTGATGAAGCAAAAAGATGTTTGCATTGCGATTGCAGGAAGATGGACAACTGTAAGCTTCGTGATTGTGCGGAAGTTTATCAGGTTGACCGTAGAAAATTTTTATTGGGAGATAGAGAATCCCTCAAGAAACATTTTAATCACGAGAGTATAGTTTACGAACCAGAGAAGTGTATTAAATGTGGACTGTGTGTTGAAATTGCTGAGAAGAATAATGAATTAACAGGAGTGACTTTCATTGGAAGAGGATTTGATATGGAAATGGCCGTTCCTTTTAGTCAGGATATAAACCAAGCCTTAACTAAAACGGCGCATCAATGTGCTGAAGCTTGCCCAACGGGTGCCTTGGCTTTGAAATAAGAAGATTTGTTCATCGAGCAGAATCGAATACATATGAAAAGAATACTTTTAATAATATTGATAAGTCTAAGCATTGGAGGCACAGCCCAAAATCAGTCTAACTGGCTGTCTTTTCGAGGGAACTCGGAGTTGAAGGGTTGTACGAATGCTGAGATTCCAAAGGCTCCAAAATTACTTTGGACTTATAAAACGGGAGATGCCATTAAGTCATCGCCTATTATAAGTAATGGGACCGTTTTCGTAGGATCAAATGATGGGAAACTGTATGCCATTTCGAGAGATGGTGAGTTAAAGTGGACTTTCGATGCTAAAACTTCGGTTGAAGCAGCACCTTTATATTTGGATGGTCATATTTATTTTGGCTCGTTAGAAGGCAAGTTCTTTTGTTTGAATGCTAGTTCTGGCGAGAAGAAATGGGAGTATATAACCGAAGGTCAAATTTCAGGTTCTGCATCTTGGTTTTATTCATCGGAAGAAAAGAAGAAACGACTGCTTTTTGGTAGTTACGACTACTTCTTGCATTGTGTCGATGCCAAATCAGGAAAAGGTCTCTGGAAATATGAATCCAATAATTATATCAATGGTGCACCAGCTTGCAATGGAGAAATTGCTGTGTTTGGAGGTTGCGATGGTTTTATTCATCAGGTTGATGTGAAAAACGGCTTGGTAAAAGATACCTTGAATGCGGGATCTTATATTGCCTCGTCTACTGCATTGGATGAAGAGAAAGCTTATTTTGGTAACTACGATGGCTTGTTTTATTGTGCGGATCTGAAAGCTGGAAAAATACTTTGGCAAAAAGAAGGTGGGATTTCCTTTTTAGGGTCACCATCGGTGAATAAGGATAGGGTAATTATTGGTGCAGAGAATAGAGTGGTGTATTGCTATAACAAGAAAACAGGTGATCTTATATGGCAATATAAGACCAAAGGGAAGATTGAAGGCTCGCCACTGATTACTAAGAAATCAGTTTTGATTGCCTCAGGTGATGGACGAATCTATCAGTTGGATTTGAAAACAGGAGCTAAAATATGGTCCTACGAAATAGGTAAAGCCATTATATCAACGCCAGCAGTGGTCAATAATTTAATTATTGTTACAGCTATGGATGGGCGTATTTATGCCTTTGGCGAGAAATAAAAATCAGGTTAAAACGAAACAGATGCTTAAACTCGATAAAATCACAAAATATTACGAAGTACCAGAAACGACTATTCGGAGAACGGTATTGGATGATCTTTCCTTTGAAATAGTAAAGGGAGATCGAATTGCGATTTTGGGACCATCTGGTTCTGGGAAGAGTACTTTGCTGAATGTGATGAGTTCTCTTGATCTACCAAATTCAGGAACTGTAAAGTTTGATGGTGAGGAAATTTTAAATTATAGTTCTGATCAGTTGGCGCAGTTCCGAAATAAGAAAATTGGCTTCGTGTTTCAATCTCATCATTTATTACCACAGCTGAGTTTGCTTGAGAATGTTCTATTGCCTTATCTGCCAGAGAAGGATAAGGCAGTGAAAAAAGAAGCAGAGAAAAGAGCTTTGGACTTATTGAATTTTGTGGGTCTATCGAATCAAATTCATCAACGACCTGGGCAAATGTCAGGCGGGGAATGTCAGCGTGCTGCAGTGGTAAGGGCGTTAATTCACCAACCTAAATTGATCTTCGCTGATGAACCAACGGGTTCATTGGATA
>NZ_JBFFKR010000223.1:0-5726 GCF_041555295.1 Ancylomarina sp.
CAAGTAAAAATGGAGTTTTTTACGAATGATTTATTTGGCATAAAAAAAGGGTTCAAGTTTTAATCTCAATAGAGAATATTAACTCAAACCCTTATTCTTGTAATTCAAATATCTAATGTTTGATTCTCACTAAAAAGAGATTCAAAATCTAAATTCTAAAACACCAATTTTAAACCAATCATGCCATTAACACCTTGACTTGGGTAGCCATGCCATAAATATGTTTCAGCATCAAAAATATTATTCACATTGGCATAAAGCGATAAAATATCATTCCATTTATATTCGGCTCCTAGTCCAAAATCAGCCAGAGCATCGAGTTGAGCGATATTCCCATTGGTCATAACAGATCTTTCGCCTACAAATATCAATTGAGCATTAAAAAGCCATTGATCGGTAAAACGATAGCTTGCTCTTGTCTCCATTTCGAAATTAGGCATATGCCAAGGCTCCTCTAAGCCGTCTAATGAGTAATGGGTATATTTTGCCAAGGCATATAGATTAAGTTCCTTATTAATCTGTAAATCGATTTCGCCCGTAAAACTCAATTTTGATAAATCATCGTAAACAACAGCATATTTATTCGAATAATTGGTTTCACTTGGCAGTTCACCTTGTGGAGAAACGGCCACATTAGCCATCGAGAAAAAATATTGATTTTCGATCGTCGCGTACTCAACAGAAAATAAAGCATTCGACTTAGAAGATATTCTGGTTTTAAAACCACCATAAACTCTATAATTAGTACTTGTATTTTCAACATCAAGACCTGAATGCACAAATGGGTTAGATTCAGAAATAGAACGGATTGTATTCAAATCAAGATTACCATCCAAGCCTGCAAACATATCCAACACTCTATCAACTAAAACAAGGCTGAACTTTACATCAGGATAAAGTTTGAACTCCGAATCATTTCCTAATACACTTTGGGCTTTTACACCCAATCTCATATTAAAATTACCTAAAGTCAAATTGTAAGATGGATTAACCATCCATAAAGAAGATCTCAAATCGTGATCCTTCAATTTTGAATCCCAATACACCAGATTATTGGTTTGAATAAAATTTAATGAACTTTCTAAAGACCACAAGCCTTCACCTGCCTTTATTTCGGCACGACCGTTCACGCCCAGATCCACTTCACTCACATTATACTTATCAGTGAAATATTCAAATTCAACACCAAGCGTATAATTTAAATCTTTAGCGTTTTTGTTTAAGGTTTCATAAGTTGTATTAAGTCCCAAATGGTTAAATCTCTGATTTGTGTCATCGAAGATATTTTTCTTTTCACTTATATCATTAGACAAAGGAGAACCGTAATAATTAAAAGACTTATGCTTGAAAAAAATACGAGAGCTCAATTTAGCATCATCTAAATAATGATTTCCATAAACTTCTGCCAAGAATTCCTTCCAATCAGGTTTCACCTCACTCCCATTCTCTAACTCTAACTTCCCATTACTGGAATAATGTTGAAGATGAACACCAAAATCTGTCTTTTTTGACTGAAGGTTATTATAACGATAATCAGCAAACAAACTCGCATAATTTCCAGCAGCCAGATCAAAAGAATGTCCCTGAATCTTTTTAAAACGTGCCCTCGTCACTTTAGCTGCTTTAATCGATCCTGGCGTAAAACTCACATCCAGAGATTTACTTCTGATTGAATAATCAAATTGCTTTCTAAAAGTTACAGTATCTACTATACTAGGCATTTCTCCAATACGTTTTGCCTTTTTAATTTTAGGCTTGAAATTGGTTCTTACTTTAACTTCCTTTTTTAAATCTCTTTGCTCTTGAGCATAGCCAAATAGACACATTACTGCAAATGTGCCTGTTAATAAAATTGATTTTATTCTCATATGTTGTGTATTTTCTTTTCCTGATATAATTAAATAAGAATCTTAATCATCAAGCTCGCCAACCATCTCATTTAAAATTGATTTAGCATCGTTCACTGATAACGAATCTACCTTTATTCGATTCTTATTATTTAGCTCTTTTTTAATTGACTTTACTTCAGTTTTATTTTGTGAGCTTATGACAGCCTCTTTCTTTAAAGCCTTTTCCTTAAGCTTATCATCATTTAAAATGGGTTCCAACTTTGCCTTAGCCGCTTCAACAATACCATCATCTTTAACCACATAGTTATCAACCACACTTTGCAAGGTGTAACGCGCCTGAAAGACATCTTTTTTATCGATAAAAATATCCGAAAGCAAAATAAAACTTTTACCTAACCAGTAGTGATGTGATGAATTCATTTCAATAAATTCATTCACTCGTTTTTCTGCTTCATCTATTTTTTGAGTTCTATAAAGCAATTCCGCCAATAGGAATCGTGACTCAGCACCTTCTACAGACTGAACTTCTTTAGCCAACTCCTGCAAATCCGTTTTTGCCAATGCATCATTTCCCAACTCTAAATAAGCTTTAGCTCGCTTATAGAGAATCTCTTTTCTTCCTCCCTTTTTAGTCTTAGATGAAAGAAGCAAATCCTTTGATAATTGTATTAAGTCCGAATGATTCTTCAACTCATAATAACATCTAAACAAGCCCCAATCGGCCGTTAATCTATTCTCATCTATTTCAGTCTTTACCTTAAGCGATTGATAATATTCCTGCGCTTTTAAATAATCTTTTTGCTTAAAATAGATTTGAGATGCACCCAATAAGGCTTTTTCTGTAAACAGATTATCGCCTCTTTCAAGAACCATCTCAAAGGCCAATAATGCTTCTTGATTATCCTGACGATTAAAAGCTGCTTCTCCTTGATAATAAGCTGCATTTATTCGAAACATTCCTTGTGGAAAAGTGATGAGATATTCAGCGAAAGCTAGTGTCGCTTTTTCATTCTGCCCATCCATATATAAGCGTTCTGCCGATAAATAAGTAAGAGAATCCTTTTCCGAAGTATCAACAATATACCCTGTCCCCAATGATTCTGCAAAAGCAAAATAAGCCGGAACATTGTTCATGTCAATATAAATATTCTTCATTCCCATTAAAGCACTTTTTGCCTCACTACTGCCTGCATACTCCAATATAACCAGCTTGTAATTCCTTATGGCTTCTGAATAATCTTTCTTATTATAATTCAACTGTCCTAATTGCAATAATGATTTTGCAACAAATTCGCTCTGTGGATAATCTGTAATTAAGCTGTTATAAATTGCCAGCGCTGCTCCTTCGTCTCCTTCTTTAGTTTTAGCCTTAGCTAATTCAAATAGTGCATCATCCTTATAGTCTGATTGAGGAAATTTTTGCGAAAAGTTTTTCAAAAGAGCGATCTTCTCATTTAATTGTCCTGACAAGCCTCGAGAAAGAGCATTCTGATATACGGCGTAATCTGTAGACCAGTTTTTAGCAGCTGCAGCTTTGGTGTAATATGCTGATGCTTCCTCATAATTCCTATCTAAGAAATAACAATCTCCAATTCTATTCTGAACATCAGTTAAGTATTCTGAAGATTTGCCTTTCATTAACTGTTCATATTTACGAAACCATTTAATGGCTTTAGAGTAGGCATCCAATTCGAACTCACAATAGCCTAAATTGTAATAAGCAGTACCAAAATATTTTGAATTTCCCACGCCAGGTGTTTGCATAAACTCGTGGTAGTTTTTGATCGCTACTATAAAATCATTAGCTCGATAATAAGCCTCAGCCTTCCAGTATAAACAATCAGCGGCCATTTCTCTATTGTATATTTTATAAGCCAACGACTGATTCAAGTATCGAAGTGATTTCTCGTATCGCGACTGTTTAAATAATTCTAAGGCATAAAAGTAAGCGACGCGTTGGTATGCTTCCTCTATACGTGTCGATTTCTTAATAATTCTATCCATTGATAACAAAGCTTGCTTATAGTTCTTAGTTGTCATATATACATTCACTAAGAAATCGTAAGCCTCATCGTTTTCATCAGAATCCGGATACTGATTTAAATAATCATCAAAAGCACCTATTGTTTCTCCCGTTTTAGAATAGGATAATTCATAACTGATCTTTGCAAAATTGAAGAGAGAGCTTTTCTTGATCTCCTTATCGGCACTCATTTTAGAAGCTTTTTCAAAAGCAAGTTTGGCTTCTTCTTTATCACCCATTTTCAGATAACAATCGGCTAAATTGTAAATGCTAATTTGCTGCATTGCATCTTGCCCCCCTCTCACTTTAAGAAATAACTCACTTGCCTTCTCATAATCCTTAACCTGATAATAGGAGAATGCCAATGCAAAATTCTCTTCTCTAAGTAGATTCTTTTTATCTTGAATTAGATAAGGAATGGCATCCTTGTAATTCTTTTGATTATAATAAGACAGACCAATCATCTTAGCAATCTCGGGAACTCTATCAACATCCGATTTTTCAAGAAACTTAGGAGCATAAGCAATCAACTTATCATACTTTTCTTGTAAGTAATAAATCTGAGTGATATAGTAGGGAATCAAAGGGGCATATCTATCATCATCGCCAAGATTTTCAAAGGCATTCAATGCTGTTTGGTAATTTCCTTTCTCGTAAGCAATATGGGCGTAGTAATAATTGGCTGACAACTGATACTCTCCTTTTTTATCAATCAGATCGAAAAAATATTTTCCAGCTTGTTCAGTATTCTCTGTTTTAAAATAAGAATAGGCCTTCATAAATAAGAATTCATCTTCCTGATCTTTTTCAATCTGATAAGCATCTGTTCTCTCTAACCAACCAAGAGCTTTACTATATTTCCTCTGCTTATATTTTTGCCTTGCTAACTGAAAATAGGCTTGATGCTCAAATAAGCTACCCGGATATTCATCCAGAAATCTCAACATATTTTTCTCAGCCTCAGGGCGCGAAAGTTCAATGGCACAGTAAGCCAAATAAAACTCAGCTCCAATTTTTCTATCTGAGAAATCTTTTTCTTTCTCAGCCACTTGCTGAAAACAATAGCGGGCACCACCAAAATCTTTACGTTTTAAAAGATCATGTCCCTTTTTCCAATTGCCAGAATAAACCTGACTAGCCACACTCTTTTGTGCAAAAGAACTCTTAAATGAAAGACTTAGTATGAATATAAAAACGATGGAAAGTAGAAGTCTAAGGCGCATATTGTCAATTATCATATGTGATTGAAATTAGCTTTGAAAATGTGCTTAAAGATACAAAAACAGATAGCAGATCGCATAGAAAAAAACACTGTTTAAATAAAAATCTTATCGTCCTTTTAAGAACGTCAAAATATAGCAGAAATTGCTCTATTATGCCTAATTGTTTTTAGAATCGGATAATTTTGAAACCAAACAAAGACCATGACAAATAATTTTCTAGATTTGTAGAACAGAGACTTTAAAACGCCGAAAAGTCTAGTACAAACAATAAGCCTAACATACAATGTCAGAAACTGCTATCATAAAACTAAATAATGCAATCATTCGCCAATCCGATAATATCATATTAAAAGATGTGAATCTGGAAATTGAAAGGGGGGAGTTCATCTATTTAATTGGTCGTGTTGGTAGTGGTAAAAGTAGTCTTTTAAAAACCCTATACGCGGATCTGCCTTTAAATGACGGAACTGGAAGCGTTGTCTGTTATAATCTACCTAAAATTAAGAAGAAGCAAGTGCCTTTTTTAAGAAGAAAAATTGGTATTGTGTTTCAAGATTTCCAACTCCTTACGGATAGAAATATTGAAGACAACCTCCATTTTGTATTGAAGGCTACGGGTTGGAAAAACTC
>NZ_JBFFKR010000224.1:0-5673 GCF_041555295.1 Ancylomarina sp.
AGCTAAACAGCCTGTTACATTTTGTGAAAACTATGTGCCTTGGCAGGAAAAGTTACATGATTTGGTGGAGGAAGTTGATTTCATATCCATACATACTTACCCCGTTTGGGAATATAAAAATATTCATGAGGCTTTAGAATATACCAAGCAAAATTATTATAGCGTTGCAGATAGGTATCCTCATAAACCTGTTGTTATTACCGAAGCTGGCTGGGCAACCAATTCGAATGGACGAGGAATCGATCCTGGGAATGTGAGTCAGGAGTTGCAGGAAGTTTATTATAACGATTTGGTTAATTGGAGTGATGCTGAAGGTATCCTAACCTTTGTTTTTGAAGCTTTTGATGAGCCTTGGAAAGGTTCACAGGAGCCTTTGGAACCAGAAAAGCACTGGGGACTATTTACGGTAGACCGAAAACCGAAGAAAGTTATGGAAAAAATGCATCTCAGTCTGGTTTAGTGATTCTTAATAGAACAACAAGACAAACCTTACGATTAAAACTTAAACGAAGCTAAAACCTAAAATACAACTCATGATTTCATATCAACCAATCAACATGAGAAAAGCTAATCTGGCACTACTCATCATTTTTTCATTTAGTCTCATTTGCTGTAAGCAAACGAGTAAGCCAAAACAAACCTTAACAAACGAAGCAGAACTGGAGATGAAAGCGATTAAGCAAAGTAAAGATGATTTATTATGTGGTGTTTCGCGAGCAGTTTGTTATTCGGGTTTTCGAACGGGACAGCATCCGGACAGAGGCGAAGGTGCTATAAATCCTACAAATGAGCAGGTTCTTGAGGATTTGAAGATTATTTCTCGTGACTCACTTTTCAATTTGATTCGTCTTTACGATTCTGGCGAAAATTCAGAGGCCGTATTGCGAATAATTAAAGAAAATAAACTTGATATCAAGGTGATGTTGGGTGTTTGGTTGAAAGCTGAATTAAGTGCTCATGAAACTTGTGGATGGTTAACTGAACCTATTCCATCTGAAGTTTTAGAGCAAAATATCATTGCTAACCAGAAAGAAATACAAAAGGGAATTCGTTTGGCTAATGAATATGCTGAAACTGTAATTGCAGTAAACGTGGGGAATGAAGCTTTAGTTGATTGGAACGATCACAAAGTGAATACGGATTCTATTATTGCCTATGTTCATAAAGTTCAGAAGGCAATTAAGCAACCTGTTACTGTTGCTGATAATTACGAGTGGTGGGCTGCAAAAGGTGAAAAATTAGCTAAGGCTGTCGATTTTATCTCCATTCATGTTTATCCGGTTTGGGAAGGTAAAGATATTGATGAAGCCATGACTTATACCATAGAGAATGTGCAAAAAGTTCGCAATGCACTTCCCAATAGTCAAATTGTGATTACTGAAGCAGGTTGGGCAACTGTAGCTTCAGAATTTGGAGAGCGTGCAAGTGAAGAAAAGCAGGAACAATATTACAACGATTTGATGAAATGGTCTGCCGATATGAATATCACCACTTTCTTTTTTGAAGCTTTCGATGAGGATTGGAAAGGAGAAACCGCAAATCCTTTAGGGGCTGAAAAGCACTGGGGAATGTTCACTGTTGACCGTAAGCCTAAAAAACTTATACAGAAGATGTTTTCCTATTAAGATTCAACATCAACAGGTCCTTAATTCATAACTCATAATTACTAATTCGTAGTTCAATAAATATGACACACTATAAAACAGCAAAGGAAGATATTGTCCCTTTTGGACAAAAATTAGCATTTGGATCAGGACATTTGGCCAATCAGCTGTTTCCTGCAGCCTTGGGTGTTTTTATGGTTGTTTTGGTCATGTCTCTTGGAATGAATCCTGTTCTCGCAGGTATATTAGGTGCATTACCTAGACTTCTTGATGCTTTAACTGATCCTATAATGGGATTTATCTCTGATAATACAAGATCGAAATGGGGAAGACGTAAGCCCTATATTTTTATTGGTAGTGCTATTACTGGTGTCGCTTTTATGGTGATGTGGCAATTAAATCCTGAAGATTCACAAACCTATAATTTCTTCTATTTTTTAATCGTATCGGTATTTTTCTATATCGGATATACGATTTTTGCAACGCCATTAATTGGTTTGGGATATGAGATGACTCCCGATTATAACGAACGAACTCGTTTAATGGCTGTTTCACAATGGATGGGCCAGGTTGCCTGGATGATTGCGCCATGGTTTTGGGTTATTATTTATGATGCTTCTATATTTGAATCAGCACCAGAGGGGGCACGTGTTTTATCAATTTGGGTAGGAGCTATTTGTATGATTCTGGGTGTATTACCAGCTCTTTTTAATAAAGAAATGATATTGCCTGATAATAGCAAAAGAGCCAATTTATCTATGAGTGAATTGGGTGCCAACACCAAAGAATTCGTGAAAGGAATAAAGCTTACAATCAAAAACAAACCTTTCATGAAACTTTGTGGGGCTACATTTCTTATATTCAATGGGTTTCAGACTATCGCGCAATTCGCCATGTTCATTATTGTCTACTATCTTTTTAATGGAGATAAGGTTGCTGCAGGATCCTGGCCAGCTTGGTTTGGGACTATAAGTGCCATGGCTACCGCTTTTCTTGTTATTCCTATTGTTACAAAAATATCTGAAAAGTTAGGCAAGAAAAATGCTTTTGTCATTGCAACTCTAATATCAATGATTGGCTATGGACTCAAATGGTGGGGATTCAATCCAGCCAACCCATGGTTGATGTTTATGCCTATTCCATTCTTGTCTTTTGGAATTGGAGGTTTGTTTACACTTATGATGTCGATGACTGCTGATGTTTGTGACTTGGATGAACTGAATAACGGAGAACGTCGTGAGGGCATGTTTGGAGCTGTTTATTGGTGGATGGTAAAACTAGGAACTGCCTTGGCATTATTGACTAGTGGTATTGTATTGCAAGCTGTTGGTTTTGATCAATCGATTGATCAACAAACCACTGAAACACTGACTAACCTAAGAATTGCGGATATTATTATCCCTATTGTGACGGCAGCAATGGCAGTTTTAATTGTATGGAAATATGATATAACAGAGACTAAGGCTCACGAAATTAGAGAGGCCTTGATTGCAAAACGAGGTAAGGCTAAGCATGAGGGGCAAGAAGTCAATAATGATAATATCGCTGAAGAAGTTACTCCATCGATCATTAAGTTGTAATTGAGAGTCGTTATTTCTGAGATCTGATTTTAATTAATATGATAATTATAAACTAATGAAAATATTACAATATTTCTTATCTATTTTTCTCATGGCAAATTTGTTGGGGTGCACAGCACAGCAGAATAATTTGACGGTTGATGTCTATGAGACATCTTCAAATGGCAATAAGCTCAAAAAAATAAGTGAATTTACTTCTGCAGAAAATGCTGTAGCCATCCAATTATTACCTGCAGAAAAATATCAGACAATTACCGGCTTTGGCGGGTCTTTTACTGAGTCATCGGCCTATTTGCTAAATCAGCTGAGTAAGAAAAACCGTAAGTTGATTTTAGACGCATACTTTGGTTCTGAAGGAGCGAAGTATTCTTTAACGCGAACACATATCAATTCTTGTGATTTCTCACTTAGCAACTATTCTTATGCTCCTGTAGCAGGAGATATGGAATTAGATAATTTCTCAATTGAGGAAGATCGTGACGATATTATTCCAATGATTAAGGATGCAATGGCCATTTCTGAAGATGGGTTTAAAATTCTTTCTTCGCCATGGACAGCACCCCCTTGGATGAAAGATAACAAGCATTGGTGTGGAGGTAAATTGCTACCTGAATACTACGATACCTGGGCACTATTTTTCTCAAAATACATTGATGCTTATAAAAATGAGGGGATCGACATTTGGGGATTAACCGTAGAGAATGAGCCTTTAGGAAATAACAGCAACTGGGAGAGTATGCATTATACACCAGAAGAAATGGTGGAATTTGTAAGCAAGCATCTTGGTCCAAAATTAAAAGATCAAGGTTATAATGTTAAGATTTTAGGATACGATCAGAACCGAGATGAGCTGGCAGAGTGGGCAGATATCATGTACAAGGATGAGGAATCAGCCAAATATTTTGATGGAATGGCGATTCATTGGTATGCTAGTACTTATGACTTTATGCCTGAAGCCTTACAATATACATACAAGAAAGCACCAAATAAATTAATGATCCAATCGGAGGCATGTGTAGATTCTGAGGTTCCACATTGGAATGATGATGCCTGGTATTGGTCAAAAGAGGGAACCGATTGGGGTTGGGACTGGGCACCTGATGATCAGAAACATCTTCATCCGAAATATGTACCTGTCTATCGTTATGCCAGAGATATTATAGGTTGTTTGAACAATTACGTGCAAGGTTGGATCGACTGGAACATGGTTTTAGATCGTCAGGGCGGACCAAACTGGTTTAAGAATTGGTGTGTTGCTCCCGTCATTGTAGATCCGGAGACAGATGAAGTTTACTTTACGCCATTATACCATACCATGGCGCATTTTAGTAAGTATATCCGCCCAGGAGCTGTTCGTATTGGCTTTGAAAATTCAGATGATGATTTGATGATGACAGCGGCACAAAATCCTGATGGATCTATAGCTCTTGTTATTTTGAACATGAACCTGAAATCAAAAAATATGAAACTTTCGTTGGGTGATCGTTCTGTAGATATACAGATTAGTGCACAGGCAATTCAAACGGTAGTTATTCCTGCTTAAGTCTTGTTATAAAAGTAAATAACTAACAAATATCTATGCTAAAAAATATTTTATTGATTTTTGCTTTGAGTTTATTGCTCTTTCAGGCTGAGAATGTTGAGGCGAATACTGTATCAGTTAATGGAAGGCGTATTCTTGTAAACGATTCTGTTTATACAATCAAGGGGATATGCTATCATCCTGTTCCCAAAGAAAGCGATAAAAGAAACTTTAGTAATTTGTCTGAAGACCTGGCATTAATGCTTGAGGCTGGAATAAACACCATTCGGGTTTATGCTCCTATAACCGATGTTTCTGTGCTTGATGAGATACATGAGACCGGACTCAAGGTGATTATAGGTTTTGGCTACAACCAAGGTGGACATCATGATATTCTTTCAGGGACTTTTATCAATTATGTAAACACCTACAAGAATCACGAGGCAATATTGCTTTGGGAACTTGGTAATGAATACAATTACCATCCAGAGTGGTTTGGTGACGATATTAAGAATTGGTACATGGCTTTAAACCATGCTGCAGATCTCATTCATCAACACGATCCTTCTCATCCTGTAACAACCGCACACGGTGAGTTCCCAGATTCATTGGCTCTATCGATGTGTCCAAACATTGATGTCTGGGGAATGAATGTCTATCGTTGGGATAATCCTGAAAAAATCTTTTCTGAATGGCGTGCTGTCAGCAGCAAGCCAATGTACTTGTCAGAAGCGGGAGCTGATAGTTATATGACGATTTCAAAAAATGGCTATAAGCAAGGTGAAAATGAGTTGGCTCAGGCTGATGCCACAACAAATATACTGGAATCAGTTTTTAGGAATCAGAAAATTTGTTCGGGAGTCACCCTCTTTGCCTTTGTTGATGAGTTATGGAAAGCTGGCAATAATAATACATTAGACTCTGGTGGATGGGCGCCAAATAGTAGCGGTGTTCCATACGACGGTGC
>NZ_JBFFKR010000225.1:0-5656 GCF_041555295.1 Ancylomarina sp.
CACGACAAGCATAAATCTAAAACATCGTAGAGTTCCTGACTGTTGAAAGGATTCTTATTCTGGGAATAACTTAGGAATTCTCTTAATAGATTGGCTCTTGCTCGAGTCGTATTCTTTTCATCCAAACTTGCCTGATAACTTGGACACATTGCTTTACCAGTAAGATGCGTATTTCGACAGTCACCTGAACCGTTACAACGTTCAGCAGCGCGAATGATACCACCATCATCAGAGAAATCGAAGTAGGTTTTAAGCTCCTTTGTTTCCTGATTATTATTGTAACGCAAGTGGGTATTCATTTTGGGCGTATTCACAATCTTATCCGGATTGAAAATGCTATTGGGATCCCAAACAGACTTGATTTCTTTGAAAAGATTATAGATGGTATCACCAACCATAAGTGGAATAAATTCACCACGAAGGCGACCGTCACCGTGTTCACCACTCAACGAACCTTTGTATTTTTTTACAAGTTTGGCAGTATCTAATGCAATGCTGTGAAATTTCTCTCTGTCAATATCTTTTTTCAGGTCAAGTATAGGTCTCAGATGAATTTCACCAGAACCAATATGGGCATGGAAAACACAAGAAAGGTCGTACTTCTTTAATAGAGCCTTAAATTCTGTAATATAATCGGGTAAAACCTCTGGTAAGACGGATGTATCTTCGATTACAGAAACAGGTTTGGCATCGCCTTGTAAATTCGAAAGAACACCAAGTGCTGATTTACGTAAATCCCAAACACGCTTTATATTATCAGTGCCGGTCACAATAGGGTAGTGATAACCTAGTTGATTTTGTTTGAGCTCAGCCTCCATTGCTCTTGCAATTTCATTGATCTCATCTTGAGTTTCACGAGCAAATTCAATGATGAGTAATGCACCGGGTTGATCCTTTATAAAGAATCGATTTTGAGCTTGCAGACTATTATCTTCAGAAAGTTTCAGAATGGTATCATCCATTAACTCTACAGCACCTGGTTTGTATTTTAATGCAATTAAATTGCCTTGCATGGCATCTTCAAGCGAAGAAAAGTGTGCGCAAATCAGGGCTTGTTCTTTGGGTGGAGTAGGAACCAAGCTGAGTTTGATCTCCGTTGTGAATGCCAAAGTTCCTTCTGAACCAGCTAGGAGCTTGCAAAGATTGAATGCTTTGTGTGGCGAATCGAAAGGTGTTGTGTCCAAAAGTAAATCCAAGGCATAACCTGTGTTTCGTCGGTGGTTTTTTGTGTCAGGGAATTCCTGACGAATAGCATTTTGTATCTCTGGCTTTTCCAGACTTTCACGTATATGTTGATAGATCTTTGTTTCCAGACTTGGTTTAAGTTGCTTGCTTCTGCATTTCTCATGAAATTCAGTATCGCTTAATGCCGAAAAACGAACTTGAGAGCCATCGCTCAGTAGGGTTTTAACTTCCAAAGTATGATCACGTGTACTACCATATATTAAGGAGTGGGATCCGCAAGAGTTATTGCCAAGCATGCCACCCATCATACATCGGGAAGCGGTTGAGGTTTCCGGACCAAAAAATAAACCAAACTCTTTTAAATAGATATTGAGTTCATCTAAAATAACACCAGGTTGAACACGCACCCATTTATCTTCTACATTTAACTCAATAATTTTTGTGAAATGTCGAGAGATATCAACTACAATACCATCTCCGACCACCTGACCAGCCAAAGAAGTTCCTGCAGCTCTTGGAATGAGTGAAAGTTTTTCCTTGTTCGCAAATCGTATCAGTTTCTTGATATCGGAATCATTCTTAGGATAAGCTACTGCAAGTGGTAAAACTTTATAGGCTGAAGCATCGGTTGCATAGATTAAACGTGTACTCTGATCTCTATGAAATTCACCTTCGAATGATTCTGAAAAGACCTGGTATTTATCTGATGTTTGCATGTAAATATTTCAATTTTAAAAGATGCGAATGTCTTGAAGGATCTAGCTTTGTTCAATAGCTGAATTAATATTTAACGATATAGATATTCTAGCTAAATCCCACACTAAGGTATTAAAATTTCTTCTTATCGAGAATCAATATTAATACAGATTAAAATGTGTTAAAATGGACGTATTCGAAATGCATTTTGCTCATTTATATCTAATTTCGCAATGTCGAGATTACAAAAACACATAAATTACTGACTCACAATGGATTTATTGCAAAAGATTAAGGAGAATGCAAAGCTGCATAACAAGAAAATTGTTCTTCCTGAAGGAACAGAGGAGAGAACATTGCAAGCTGCAGACATCCTTTTGAATGAAAAAATTGCACAGATTATTTTGATTGGAAACCCAGAAACAATCAAATCAGAAGCTAGCAGATTAAACTTAGAGCATATCTCTAAGGCGGTTATCATCGATCCTGAGAATCATGATAAGATGGAAGCTTATGCTGAGATCTTGGTTGAACTTCGTAAGAAGAAAGGGATGACTATGGAACAAGCTATGGGGCTTGTTAAAGATCCTCTGTATTTGGCTACCTTAATGATTAAAGCGGGTGATGCTGACGGTGAAGTTGCAGGAGCATTGAATTCTACAGGAGACGTATTACGTCCAGCTTTTCAGATTGTGAAAACAATGCCTGGTTGTTCGGTTGTTTCAGGTGCTTTTATCTTGATCTTAAAGGATAAAACTTTTGGAGATAATGGTATGTTGGTTGTTGCTGACTGTGCTGTTCATCCCAATCCTACTGCTAGCGAATTAGCTGAAATTGCTGTCGCTACTGCTAGAACAACAAAAGCTATTGCTAATATGGAACCTCGTGTTGCCATGCTAAGTTTCTCTACTATGGGATCAGCTAAGCACGAAATGGTTGATAAGGTTGTAGAAGCAACTCGTTTGGCTAAAGAAATGGCTCCAGAATTCTTAATTGATGGTGAGATGCAGGCTGATGCTGCTATTGTTGAGGCAATTGGTGCTAGTAAGGCTCCAAATTCTGAAGTAGCAGGTAGAGCAAATGTATTGGTATTCCCAACTCTTGAAGTTGGAAATATTGCTTACAAATTGGTTCAACGTTTAGCAGGTGCTGAGGCTGTTGGTCCAATATTGCAAGGTATGGCTGCTCCTATCAACGATCTTTCAAGAGGTTGTTCAGTTAGCGATATCGTTAACTTGGTAGCTATTACAGCAAATCAGGCTGCAGGTATGTAATCTGAGAAATCAGAAAAAGAAACTTAATCAAAACAAATAATAAACAAATTCTAATGAACGTATTAGTTTTAAATTGCGGAAGTTCTTCATTAAAGTATCAAATTTTGAACATGGGCGAAGAGGCGACTCTTTTAGCTTCTGGTCTAGTTGAGCGTATCGGTCTTAAAAAGGGTGTGTTAACTCACAAGCCTGAGGGAAAAGATAAGTTCAAGACTGTTCAAGATATTCCTAACCATTCAGTTGGTATCAACTTAGTACTTGCTGCTTTAGTTGATGCTGATCATGGTGTAATTTCTGACATTAAAGAAATTAACGCTGCGGGTCATCGTGTGGCTCACGGTGGTGAATATTTCCAGGATTCTGCCTTTATTACTGAAGAAGCGAAAGCAAATATCAAAGCATGTTGCGAATTGGCTCCACTTCATAATCCAGCTAACCTTGAAGGTATCCTGGCTATTGAGAAATTATTGCCAGGTCTTCCTCAAGTTGCTGTTTTTGATACGTCTTTCCACCAGACTCTTCCAAAAGAAGCTTTCATGTATGGTTTACCATACGATTGCTACGAGACTTTGAAAGTTCGTAAGTATGGTTTCCACGGAACATCACACAAATTTGTTGCAAACAAAGCTTGTGATATTTTAGGATGGAATATCGAAGATAAGAAAATCGTTTCTTGTCACTTAGGTAATGGTGCTTCTGTTTGTGCTATTGACGGTGGTAAGTCTATTGAGACTTCAATGGGATTCACTCCAAACGAGGGTCTATTGATGGGAACTCGTACGGGTAACCTTGATCTTGGTGCTTTATTATATATCGCTGAGAAGAAAGATTTATCTATTCAGGAAACTAATAACTTGATCAACAAAGAATCTGGATTAGCTGGTATTTCTGGTATCTCATCTGATATGAGAGACCTTGAAAATGCTGCTGCTGAAGGAAACGATAGAGCTCAATTGGCTTTAGATATGTTCGCATATCGTGTGAAGCGTTTTGTTGGATCATATACAGCTTCTTTAGGAGGTGTTGACTTGGTTATTTTCACTGGTGGTATTGGTGAGAACGATGCTGTTTCTCGTGAGAAGATCGCTGGTAACTTCGGTTACTTAGGATTAGATTTCGATTTCGAAAAGAATAAAGGTCTTCGTGGAAAAGACGCTGTTATTTCTACTGAAGATTCAAAAGTGAAGTGTATGATTGTAACAACTAACGAAGAGTTAGTGATTGCTAAGGACACTCTTCGTATTGTTTCTGCGCTTTAATAAGCTCAAACATATATTCAAGAAAGGTTATCTCGAAAGAGGTAGCCTTTTTTTTTGTTTTCACTTTTATGGCTTTAATTTAACAATGTTGTACCTTAGATTGTTGTTAACCTAAAAACGGACTAATGAAAAAAATAACAAGTTTATTCGTAATGCTATTAATTATAAATATGGCATTTGCTCAAGACCTGGAAGAAGAAAAGCAAGCGATCAAAAATGTGATTCAAACCTCATATGTTGAAGGTTTACAAAATGAAGGTAATCTTGAAAAGATAGATCAAGGTATACATCCTGATTTTGTACTACTGGGAATAGGTGAAGGAGATAAGATGTGGAAATTACCTATTGATAAGTGGAAAGAAAAGACGGTGAAAAAATTGGAAGAAGGGAAGTTGCCAAGGGAAGAGAATCCAGTCTCAATTCAATTTTTGTCGATAGATATTACAGGAACGGCTGCAGTTGCTAAAATCGAATTCTATGTAGGCGAGAAGCTGACATATATCGATTATATTTCTCTTTATAAGTTTGAGGGAAATTGGAAGATGGTGAACAAGATTTTTTATAAACTGCCGGCTTAGTTTAGAATATTTTCAAATGAAGAGAGGCTATTTGAATGATAAATTCTGATAGCCTCTTTTGTATTAATGTAGTATTTCGCTAGGTTCTCTTTTGAATTTCCAACGCTTATGTGTCCATAACCAATAGGCGGGATCACGCTTGATCTGTTTTTCAAGAAGCTGCGTGTGTTTTTTACTAATATCACCATATGCGGTTGTCTGGGGATTTTCTTCTACAATCTCAAATTCAATCTCATAATAGCCACGCTTGGTTCTCGTTAGGTTCATAAATATAACGGCATAATCGAATTCTACGGCATACTTCTCTGTACCGAACATGATGGCTGTGTCTTGATTCATGAATCGAGTCCAAAATAATTTATTATTTGATTTCTTAGGACATTGATCGCAACCAAAACCAATTATCAAATTTCGATCAGTATTATTATGAAAATAGTCTTTCCCTTCTCTCTTAGGAATCAGTTCAATACCAAATTTTGACCTGGATTCTATGAATTTTTTGTTGAAGAATTTATTACTGAGTGGTTTGTAAAGGGCCGCAGCTTGATGTTTGAGTGTAAGGTTTAAGCAGGCAGCTGCCATTTCCCAGTTGTTATAATGACCAGAGGCCATAACAATACTTTTATTTCTCTTATAAAGATCATCCAGAATTTCAGGATTTATA
>NZ_JBFFKR010000226.1:0-5655 GCF_041555295.1 Ancylomarina sp.
CATAAGTTTCGAACTTGAAAATTCGATAAAAAATCTTTCCTTTTGTATATATTTAACATTCACATGTGAAAAAGTGTTAATGAAATTTTAATTGAATGTGGCACAAACTTATACATTGGCTAGAAACACATAGCTTATCTTGTCAGTTTTATCAGAATTATCAGATAGAATGCCCTGGTTGTGGTTTACAATCAGCATTTATATCTCTTTTAAAAGGGAATTTAACGGAGAGTATTCAAACCTACCCTGCCCTTATACCTCTAATACTCCTCTTCGTTAGTTTGGTCACACACATCAAATTTAGATCGAAATGGACACTTAATTTGAATCGCATTTTAGCTAGTATAACAGTACTGCTTATCATCATCAACTTCATGAGCAAATTAATCTGAACATGAGAGCTAATCGATAAAAGTAGCTTTCGAGAATACCAATATCTTTAATATATTTGCAACGAGAATAAAACCTACCATTACGATCATCACTAAATATAAAAATGAATAGATTAGAACGCATAGACGCATTTGTAAACCTTGGACAGTTTCTTGAGCAATTTAAAACGATTGACGCAAGCACAAGCAATCATCCTTTAAATGAGCAATTCTATACCGAATTCGAGAATTTAATTGAGAATGCTTATATCGAAAATGCCTGGTTCACACCTGCTCATGTCAGAAATTCGATTGAGGGAATCTGTTCATTTTTAGATCGCGAAAAACTTAAGGAGTGGACGAAGCAATATCATATTGCAGATCAAAGCACAGATAAACGTGTCGCAGTTATTATGGCTGGCAACATACCAATGGTTGGCTTTCACGACATGCTTTCGGTTCTTATTTCAGGTCATCATTTCATCGGAAAACTATCCTCAAAGGATAATCGTTTACTGGACTTTGTTTCGAAACTTTTGGGTGAAATAAACTCTGAATTCAAAAGCTTGATATCTTTCAAAAATGAGCAGTTGAAAGGCAAGCAGGATTTTGATGCAATAATTGCCACTGGGAGCAATAATTCAGCTCGCTATTTCGAAGCCTATTTCAGCAAATACCCCCACATCATTCGTCGCAACAGAAATTCTGTAGCTATACTTACCGGGGACGAAAGCCAGGAAGAAATCCACAAACTAGGACAGGATGTGTTTCAATATTTCGGATTAGGATGTCGAAATGTATCTAAACTATATGTGCCTGAAAATTACGACATCACAAAAATACTGGATATCTGGCAAGATTATGTCCCGTCATTAGATCACAATAAGTACTTAAACAATCACGACTATCAGCGATCGTTATATTTGATGAATGCGGTAAAACATTTAGACAATGGCTTTTTGCTGCTAAAGGAAGACGCTGCCATGACATCTCCTATAGCCGTTTTACATTACGAACACTATAGAGATATCAATCAAGTCAAAAATCTACTTAAAGAAAATAGTGAACACATACAATGCATCGTTAGCAAGATAGGAGAAAACACAATTCCTTTCGGAAAAGCTCAGCAACCTAATCTTAATGATTATGCAGATAATGTTGACACCATGGATTTTTTGAGCCGGTTAAATTCATAATACTTATATCTTTTCTACCTTTACAAAAAATATCAGAACCATGAACATATTCAAGCTAAAAATCACCTCACCTGAGAAAGAAGATTTCCTAATGGAAGTTGAAATGGATAACGAAGGAACTTATCTGGAATTACACAACACCATTCAGCTGGCATTAGCCTACGACAGGACGCAAATGGCTTCTTTCTTCCAAATTTCGGATATGGGTGAAAGAGGTAAAGAAATTGCGCTTTTCGAAATGAGTAGTGAAGACGACGACAATGTTAATATTGTTGCTATGGACGTTGCGATGATGAGAGAATTCATCAATAAGGAAACGCCCCAATTAATATATGTTTTCGACTTTTTCTCCGACCGTTACTTCAATATCGAATTAGTTGGTGTTGAGAGAAGACGTGTAGCAGTTGATGCTCCAAAAATTACATTATTTAAAGGTGAGACTCCTGAACAAATTGTAATGGATTTTGACAGCCTTGAAGATTTTGATCTTGATGGTGTCGATTTAAAATCAGCAACAAAAAGAGATAAGGATTTTGATTTTATGGATGAGTTTGATGATGATTCTGAAGAAGGTCCTAAATTTGAAAACCTTGACGATTATGAGGATATCCTTTAAATTTAATCGTCCCTAAATATAAAAATTAAAGCTCCAATAGGGAGCTTTAATTATAATACGCTTACAACACGATGTCAAAAACACTTATTGTTCTGCTTGGTCCTACTGGTGTAGGAAAAACCGATCTCAGCATACGCATTGCCCGTCATTTCGATACAGAAATCACATCATCGGATAGCAGACAGGTGTATCGTGAAATGCGGATAGGAACCGCTGTACCCGAAAAGGAACAACTCGAAGCCGTAAAACATCACTTTATACATTCACATTCTATTCACGACTACTTCAGCTCTTGGGAATGCGAACAAAAAACACTGGCTCTTCTGAGCGAAAAATTTAAGGAGAAAGATCAAATGTTAATGGTTGGTGGCTCTATGATGTATATCGATGCTGTTTGCAATGGTATTGATTTGATCCCAACCATATCGCCAGAAATTCGAAAGGAAGTTTGTGATAGATACGAAAAAGATGGTCTCGAGGCTTTACAAGAGGAATTGAAAGAACTCGATCCTGTTTTTTATGATCAAGTCGATTTACAAAATGCCAAGCGTGTGATTCATGCCGTAGAAGTTTGTTTGATGTCTGGGAAGCCCTACTCATCACTCCGAACAAATAAAAATAAGGAACGTGATTTCAAGATCATAAAAATAGGATTAAATAGAGACAGAGCTGAGCTTTACGATAGAATCAATCAGCGTGTAAATATCATGATTGCGGAAGGGCAAATTGAAGAAGCCAAGGCTCTATTTGAATTCTGTGATTTAAACTCGATGAACACAGTTGGCTATAAAGAACTGTTCGAACATTTCAAAGGTCATATTAGCCTCGATAAGGCAATAGAACTGATCAAACGAAACTCTCGCCATTACGCCAAGCGACAATTATCATGGTTCCGACGAGATGAGAAGATTCAATGGTTCCATCCCGATCAGGAAGATGAGATTATCGCTTATCTGGATTCACAGATAAAAAAAGAGGCTTAAAAGCCTCTTTTTTCTATTTTAGCCCATTAAGGCATCTGTATAAAAACCTCTGGAAGCCCCGAGAAGACTACTCCCATATCCGAAGGGACACTAAATATAGCGAAGGGAGCCTAAAATACCCGAAGGGACACTCCAAGTATACGAAGGAAAGCCCCAATGTCCCGAAGGGAGACTAAATATTGCGAAGGGATGCCCCAATAGCCCTAAGGGATACTAAATATTACGAAGGGAAGCCCAAACACCACTAAGGAAGTGTCTTATCCTGAAATTCAAAAAGATCGCCTGGCTGACAATTCAATTCCCGGCATATAGCTTCAAGAGTTGTAAAACGAACTGCCTTGGCCTTCCCCGACTTTAAAATGGAAAGATTAGCCATGGTAATACCAATACGTTCGGCCAGTTCTTTGGAGCTCATCTTGCGCTTGGCAAGCATCACATCTAAATTTGTTATTATAGGCATAAAGTAGTTGGTATTAAATGGTGAGTTCAGATTCTTCTTTAATATGAACAGCTACTCGGTAGATTTCAGCGAATGCAAAGACAACAAGCACAAAGAAAACGAATGGCCATTCAATGTAGTCAGGATGCAATTTAAGTTTCTGTCCAAGTACAGTTACATCTTTCAGTAAAAAATGAGAAAACAAAATACCTTTAACAAAACGGTATATCACAAAAGCTGCAAACCAATACCCGATTCTTTTAATTCTCAAATAATTTTCTTTATTAAAGTTTTCTCCTGATTTTAATGTTTCAATTAAATTGTCGAAGAAAACTTTGGCATTTTTAAACAGAAAAACTAAAGTGAGACTTAGAATCGTATTATCAAAAAATGAAAGCAAGCGATAATTAAATCCTGAAGAAGTAATTCCATTTAACAAAATTCTAATATGGGCATCTCCAATAAAAACCCCTGATCCTAATAATTGATATGAACTCGGAGAATATAAATGAGTACCACCCTCAAATCTTATATTATAAAGTTCTGCTAGAGGAAAAGCTGGAAAAATGATTCCAAGCACATTCAATATTCCACCTACAATTAAATTGACGATGAATAAGTAGTAAATAAAATTGAACTGCTTTCTCAAAAACTTGATAATTCTATTATTATTTTTCATTTCGATATGATTAAAATTCTTGACTTATAACTTAGATGGTAAACTCAGATTCTTCTTTCATCTCTATTCCTGCGCGGTAGATTTCGGCAAAGACAAAAACGACAAGCACACTAATAATCTTAGTTAAGACTGTATAATCTGGATAAAAATGAACTTCCTGTCCCATAAGCCTAACATTATCTAAAAAGTACCAGGAAATGACACTTCCATTTATTAAAAAATATAATGTCTTAGCTAACATTAGAAAGCCAACTCTTCTTATCCAATGATATATTTTTTCAGAAAAATAGTTCCCATTCTTTCCACGCTCATGCAACTCTTCAAAAATATAGTAGGCATATCTAAACATGAAAATGATAATAACACCAGATATCACTGTATCAAAAAAGGCTATTAATCGATAAAATATCCCTGATGACTCTATTTTATCAAGACTCAAAGAGAAACCAACCTCTTTACAAACACTATCACCTGAAACCAAATCATAAGTTGTATCGATATTAAAAACAGTTGTCCCTAAAAATTTTATTGAAGCAGTATTCTCTGGATTAAATAAATTGACAAGGTGCCCAAATACCATTATAACAAAACCAAAAATGGATAACTTATAAAAAAGCATAAAGACGATTTTTAAGATATTAACGATTCGAAAATTGTTTTTCATTTAATAAAAGATTTAGTGATTAGGTTCAACAAACCTAAACAATAAGAATACGAAAAACAATACTTATTTATCGTTTTACGATAAATACTTTTCGATTAAAGACAATATACATCATTTCAAAAAACAAAAAAAGCCATGAACATACAGTAAAAACTGAGTATTCATGGCTCTTATATATGTTCAATTAAAATCTACTTTTTATTGAAGTAGAATATTTCTTTCATGGGTAAACCAAATCGTTTTGCTTTTTCTTCGGAATAGTTATTTGCATAGGTATCGGCAGTTACTTTAAAACCAACCGCACTTAAACGTTCAGCATAATCGAGCCCATACAAACGAACATGATCTTTCTGTAAGAAATGCTTTTCCCTCTCTGATGGATCTGTAATTGTAGGATCTTCATAGGTTTTCTCCGCCTCGCTATCCTGAGGAACTTGTAATATGGCAAAACCTCCTGGCTTAAGAATTCGATAAATCTCAGACATGGCTTTTGTATCATCATCGACATGTTCCAACACATGGTTACATATCACCACATCGTAAGTCTCATTGGCAAAAGGAATGGCCTGCACATCGAAATGCACATCGGCAATGGGAGATTCCAAATCTCCTGTGGTATAATCGAGGTTTTCCAAAGCTCTAAAACGCTTGTAGAAACATTGCTCTGGTGCAATATGAAGCACCTTTAAATTCTTAGTGAAAAAATC
>NZ_JBFFKR010000227.1:0-5597 GCF_041555295.1 Ancylomarina sp.
GTGGTAGAATTGCGTGGGAGTAAGAGGTTTGTGGTGTAGTTTTTAAAGAAATACAATCACCTTAGTAGATCTAAATGGGGTTCGTTGATAAGATTCTTCACCTACCAATTTGTTGAGAACTCCTTTTTTTTAACTTTGTTCAAGTAAAATATCGACATGAATAAAAGAAAAAAAAAGTATAGTATTCGTAAAATTCTAGTGGCAGCTGCAATATTCGCAGCTATTGTGTTTTTAATATTCTTAGCTCTAAACCCAACACCCAAAGGCAAAAACATAAACAGGTTCTCTGTTCCTGTGCTTACAAAAGCTGAAAAGGGAGCGCTGCGCCGCTATAATAACGATTATCATCTTGAGGTAGCCCAAAAAAAGGGCTTAGAAAAACCTTTGGATTCAAAAGATGATTATAAAGCAAACCCTAAAGAGTTTGGTAGCCGTTATCAACTCGACGAAATAGCCGATAACAAATACTATGAAATACCTCATTTATCAAATTCATTACCTTACCTGCAAGCACCAGCAAAAGAATTTTTAGAACTACTTGGCGAAAGGTTTTGCGACCAACTCGAAGATTTAGGAATTAAAAAATATCGGTTTTCAGTTACATCCATATTACGAACCCTAAAAGATCAAAGATCGCTACGCAAAAGCAATGTAAATGCTACGGCAAATAGTTCATCGCATTATTATGGACGAACTTTCGATATTGCCCAAACACGTTTTTTTGAGAGAGGTAATAGTAAACCTGTTTATACCTACCGCCTTCGAAATATATTACTGCGTGAATTAATAAAGCTGCAAGATGAGGGTAAATGTTACGTTCTTCTTGAAAGACAAACAAAATGCATTCATGTAACTGTAAGGTAGCTAAGAATTATTCAATTGTAATTTATAGATAAGCAAAATGCCCAGCTCAAAATTGAACTGGGCATTTTTTTATATCTGTTTCACGAATCAATAGCCATGCATATCAATCTCTGAACTATCAATCATTGGCACTTCTTTTTTCATCTTATTCTGAATCACCTTAAAGTGATGCTCTTCATCAGGAGAGATAAAAGAAATGGCTTCACCTGGTGATTCTGCACGACCAGTTCTACCAATACGGTGCACGTAATCTTTGGGCGATCGTGGTAATTCGTAGTTAACCACATAAGGCAGAAATTCAATATCGATACCACGAGCCAAAAGGTCGGTTGTAACTAATACACGAATATTTCCTGCTTTGAATCGTCTTAAACTCTCCGTACGAGAATTTTGACTTTTTCTACTGTGAATGGCAACCGCATGTACATTATTTCGGCAAAGTTTATTGGCAAGCGCATCGGCTCTAAAGGCAGAGGATGCAAAAACCAAGACTTGTTTTAAATTATTTTTTTTGATCAAATAGCGCAAGAGTGGCCCTTTTTTATCTTCAGTAACTAAATAGGCCACCTGGTTAATCAGTTCTAGATCTTCCTCCTTCGATTCAATTTGGATCACTTCAGGATGATGTAATAATACCTGCTTGATATTATCAACATCTTGGCTCAGAGTCGCTGAGAATAATAGATTCTGACGCTTTTTAGGTAGAAGAGCAAAAATACGATCCATCTCGTCCTTAAAGCCCATGTTAAGTATTTTGTCTGCTTCATCAAGCACCAAAGTGTCAATATCCGAAAGATGAACAGCGTTGGATTCTTCCAATTCGATTAATCGACCAGGAGTGGCAACTAAGATGCTAACACCCTGCAGAGCGATCATTTGTGTGTTGATGGAAACCCCACCAAAAATTGCCAGTGTTTTTACTCTTTCAGGCAAAGCCATCGTAAATGTGCTAAATACTTCCTGGACCTGAACGGCAAGCTCACGTGTAGGAACTAAAACGAGAACTTTAACATGTCTGTTTTTAAGCGGTTTATTGCTCAGATTGTTTAGGATAGGTAGGACGTAACTCGCTGTTTTACCCGATCCTGTTTTTGCAATACCTAAAACATCCTTATTGCTCAGAATAGCAGGAATAGCTTCCTTTTGAATGGGGTAGGGCTGTGAGTAATTCTCAATAGCCAAAGCTTTTAATAAGAAAGGAGATAAACCTAAAGATGTAAATGACATTATTTTGATTTTAAATTATACTTGAGCATCAATTTGAATCAGCAAAGATACGGCAAATTATATGGGGAAGCTTGAGACTGTGGCTTGCTTTTTGCAAAATATTTGGGCCTTTTTCTTTCTATTCAAACATTCGAATGAATTATGATGAGGAAATCGCCTTTTTAGATCTTATAATGATTCAATAGATGGAAGAGTTTATTAAATTTGTTGAAACTTAAAAAATATTCTTTTGAACATCTCCATTCTAACTGAGCATTCCTTGTGGTGGTTATTGCCTATCGTTTTGTTGGCAGTTTCATTGGTGTATGTTCAGTATTATTATAAAAACCCTTTAAAGAACGATTTATCTTTCATCAGAACATTGACTTTGGCAAGTTTGCGTGCTTTGGTCTATATCGGCTTGTTATTTCTTTTACTTAACCCACGTATTAAATACAGTCAGGAACGAATAGAGAAACCTCTATTGATTTGGGCTCAGGATAATTCTCAATCATTAAAGTTAAGTCAAGATTCAAATTATTATAAAAGCGAGTATTCTCAGGATGTAGATGCTGTTTTAAAGAAACTCGAAACTAAATATGATATTCAAAAACTAAGCTTCGGGCAGAATGTTAAACTTGTTGAGGATTTTGATTTTGCAGATCAATCAAGTGATTACTCGTCCTTATTTTCATATCTCAAAAACAATATTCAAGCTAATGATCAAACTCAAGTCATTTTGGCTGGTGATGGCTTATATAATAAGGGGAACGATCCTCGTTTCTCGGTACAAGAGATTAAATGCCCGGTGCATACAATCACTTTGGGCGATGAGGCGAATCAAAAAGATATATCCATTCTCTCATTAAGAAGTAATAAGCTTGCCTTTCTAAAATCGAATACTCCGGTCCGCCTTGCTTTAAAAGCTGATTTTTGTTTAGGCGAAAAGATTAAAATTCAGGCTCGCTCAGGTTCTGAGATTCTGTATCGAGATACGCTAAGTATTTCGGCTGATGATTTCTTTGTAGAAAAAGACTTTTTTATCTCACCAAGTCGAACGGGTTTACAGACTTACGAATTGCAGATTCAGCCTTTAAAAGGAGAGGTGAATCTTAAGAACAATACGCGAAAACTGATAATCGACGTCTTAGATAGTAAACGCAAAATTGCGATCTGTTACGATTCTTATCATCCAGATATTGCTGCCTTACAATCGGCTTTACACGAAAAGGCTAACTTTTCTATTAGTTTGATTGACGTTTCGAAACAGCAAATTGATTTTTCTGATTATAACCTGATGATTCTATATCAGTTGCCATCTTTTAAAAATAACGCAACCCGCTTTTTCGATCAGCTAAAGCTTTCAAATTTACCTTTTATGATGATTCTGGGTGGAGGAACAGAAATCAATCGTTTAAACCGTTTAGATTTAGGACTGAATGTTGTTCGAGAAAATGAAGTTTTTCAAAATTCCAGAATTGAATTTGATTCAAATTTTTCACTCTTTGAAATAAGCCAGGATAATAAAGAAACAATACAGAATTTTCCACCACTACTATCACCAATGGCAAAATATCAGTTCAGTAAGGAAATAAATGTTATGGGAACTCAACTAATAAAAGGAATTCCAACTGATATTCCTTTATTCGTATTTTCTCAAAACAATGAACAAAAACAGTGCTATATATTGGGGGAGGGAATTTGGCGATGGAAATTGCAGGATTATAAGCTGAACAACTCTCACGCGTGTTTTAATAGTTTAATTAATCAGATGGTTCAATATCTTGCTCTAAGAGTGAAAAAGAATCAGTTAAATATTCAGTACGATAAAGTATATAAGGAAACAGATGCCATTCAAATAGAAGCACAACTCTATAATAAAAGCTACCAAGCAACGAATACTGCAGACATTAAGTTTTTATTGAAGAATGAAAAAGGGGAGGAATTTGCTTACCAGTTCGAACGGCTAGGAGATGTTTATAAGTTAGAATTGAATAATCTGCTTTCTGGCAATTACCAGTTTGAAGCGAGAACAAAAGCTTTTGATCAGGAACTCGTTCAAAACGGAGCTTTTGTAATTAGTTCTGAAAATTTGGAAGCGAAGGAATTGAAAGCTAATTCTGTCCTATTAAAAAACTTGTCAGAACTGAGCAATGGGATGCATTTTACCTTATCTCAAATGGCACAATTATCTGATAGTTTTGTGATCAATAATAAGATGAAGTCTCGAATTGTAGTTGAAAATAATTTCAGTTCCTTACTTAATTTTATCTGGATTTTATGTTTTATTATAATAATACTGGTTTTGGAATGGTTTTTGAGAAAGTACTGGCTCGGAATCTAGATTTATATCTAGTTTCTGATTCTATTTTAACCCCAGTTGTCCTAAATAATTAATTTATGAAATTTACAATATCCCCACTGAAGTTAATCTATTGTGTTATAATCTTGTTGGTTGTCTCTATGCCAGCTTGTAAAACAATATCTTCAGTGCAGTTTCAAACCTTGGAGGCACCTCAGGTAGTTCTACCTTCCGATGTTAGTCGCATTGCTTTTGTTGATAGAAATCAGCATTTTCCATCTGATTCTGTCATGAATTATTATTCTATTACTGGTGTTTCAATAAAAGATACAATTGACCATACACGAGATATGTCATTGAATTGTTATCAAGGTTTTGTTGAGAATTTATCTGAATTCTGGCCACAAGATTCTATTCCCTTTATTCGTCTTCCTAAAGAAGTGATGCCAGATACAATTCGCCATTTTACGCCTTTAAGTTGGGAAACTGTTGATAGTATTTGTCAAGTAAGTCAGTCAGACGTATTAATTGTTTTAGAAGATATCCAAGCTTTTAATAAACATGATATTGTTGAGGGTGATATCTATTGGGCTTTTACTGATGTGCATTATTATGGGAAATGGCGCATATACGATCCCTTATACAAGAAGTTTTATGACGATAGATTACTCGTAGATAGTTTATTTATGGAATCTTCAGATCCGAGTTTTAATAAATTGGTGAGTGAAAAATTACCAAGCAGGGAGCAAATGTTGAATGATGCGGCTTATGAGCTAGGAAGGACTTATGTCGATTTAATCTCACCTAGATGGGTAGATGTTAGTCGTAAGTATTTTGTTTCTGGTGATAAACGCTTATCTGCAGCTCTTTATTATATGAATAAGAACGAGTTTGAGAAAGCAATAAGTTTGTGGGAAAGTCTGACAAGAGAGAAGAATTTGAAGTTGGCAGGACGTGCGGCATACAATTTAGCTGTTGTGCATGAAATGAAGGGCGACCTGAAAAATGCAAGGGGCTGGATACGCAAATCAATCTATTTATATAAAAGCATGAAAAATAGACCTGATGAATATAAAGAAATCGAAGCTTATGCATTAGTTTTGAACTCCCGTTGGGAGAACGGAAAGAAAATCAAACGATTCTTTGGTGAAGGCGAATAAGTTTAAAGGATAAAGTGCAACAGACAAGTTCGTTTTTTTATTTTCATCATCACATCATCACATCA
>NZ_JBFFKR010000228.1:0-5569 GCF_041555295.1 Ancylomarina sp.
AAAAAAGATTTAAAGTTTTCAATAAAAAACATCAATTTTAAGAATGGGAACTTTCGTTATACCGATGTTTTAAAGAAGAACACCATTGAGTTTGAGAAGATGGATTTGGAATTGCCTCTGATCGCCTGGAATAATGAGAAATCGGAAATGGGCGTGGAGTTTGCCATGGGCAATAAGGGGAAGGTTCGAGTGAATGCCGATGTCGATCATGCCAAGAATATTTATGCTATTGATTTGGTTATGCAGGCCATTGATTTGGATCCAATAAAGGCGTATTTGACTGATTACATCAATATTTCGTCTATTTCAGGTCAATTAAACACAAGCATTCAGCTAAAGGGGAGTATGGACAAGCCTGTGGATTTGATTGTGTCGGGGCAGACCAACTTAATAAATTTTGAGATGAAAGATGCCGATGAGAAGAAGCTTTTTGCTGCTAAAACGGTTAATGTGGACTTGGATTCCTTGAATTTAGGGACGTCACATTTCGAAATAGGAGCAATTCATATCGACTCTCCTGAGATTTATGCCAGTTTGGATTCTGCTTCAACAAATTTCGAAAGACTACTTAGCCCTATGACGCAAGCTGATACTTTGGCTGTTGATACCATTACCACTCAAATTGATACGGTATCAAATCTATTTTATCAGGTTAAAAGTATTTCGGTGAACAATGGTTTATTGAGTTTTACGGATAATACCTTAAATCGTCCTTTCGTTTACGACCTGAAAGCTATTGATATAAAAATGGGAACATTATCTGAGAAAGCAGACTCAATTCCTTTATCATACTCAATGAATTTACATGGCTCAGGTCGCTCGGTAGGTGAGGGAACCTTTAGTTTGAAAGATTTCACGTCTGTTTCATTTAAAAGTCATGTAGAGAATCTGGAAATGATGAGCTTCTCGCCCTACACAGAGTTTTATATTGCTCGCCCAATCACGCAAGGGGAGTTTAATTACAAAACCAGTATCGAAATGACGGGTACTACGCTTAAGAATAAAAATAATATTCGTATTTCAGAATTGGATTTTGGAAACAAAACCAAGGATAAGAATACCTTAAAAGCCCCCGTTCAATTGGCTCTTTATCTCTTGAAAGATAAAAACGATTTAATTGCATTCGACTTACCTGTATCGGGAAATCCATCGGATCCAGATTTTAGAATTGGGAAGATCATCTGGAAAACCTTGATGAACTTTCTGGTTAAAACAGCCAGTCAGCCCTTTAATATACTGGGAAATTTAGCTGGAGGAGATCCTGAGAGTATAAAAACCATTCCTTTCCATTTTCTTCAGGATAGCCTGGATGCAACGCAAAAGAAAAACCTGAGAAAGATTGGAACAATTTTAACTAAAAAGGACGAACTGAGCTTCTCATT
Organism: Ancylomarina sp.; assembly: GCF_041555295.1. Classification (NCBI taxonomy): domain Bacteria; kingdom Pseudomonadati; phylum Bacteroidota; class Bacteroidia; order Marinilabiliales; family Marinifilaceae; genus Ancylomarina; species Ancylomarina sp. Next base: position 1,383 of record NZ_JBFFKR010000228.1, read on the forward strand.
TGTTCAGGAAACAAACTTGCAGAAAGAGAAAGAATTTTTGGCTCTTAAGAGTTCTATAAGAACATTCTGTAATTCTAAAAGCATATCATTCCCAGATATTGATGATGATCAACTGATAAATTGGGCGACTGCAAATATTGACTTCATGGCTTATCTAAATTCTAATTCAGAAGAGGGAGTCAGTTTGTCTTCTCTGTGTATTCAGAATGTTGGAAAATCAGAGCTCGATTCTGTGTTTATGAACTTGCTTAAAACTCGAAATACTGTTCTTAATACTTTTATGAAGGATAGTTTGGCATTGGATGAGGCATCTTTCAAGATAAAAACAGCCGACCTAAGAAATATGCCAGAGCAGTTAAAATCACCTAATTATAGAGTAGAGGTTTCTTTAAAATAGAAACCCCAGACGTTAATCTGGGACTTCAAAGCTCAATTGTAAGTGATTCAGAAATACATTTTAAGCCTAATAGAATTTTCCATACTTCCATAAACCTTCTTGCGGCCTAATTGACATGACTGGTATTTGTTTGTCATTAGCCATTAGGCTGTAATTTTCCGATTTGAAAAAGAAGTTATTAAATCTAGATTCTTTCTTAGTGGCATTTAAAATTAAATCAGCATGTTTGTTCTCGGCAAAATTTAGCATACTAAGCTTAAAATTCTGACAAGTTAGTTTCTCTTCCTCATATTTAATATCAAAACGTTTCAGGTAGTTACGAGAAAATTTTAAGTTCGAACTAACTAATTCATTTCTTAGGGAGTAATCACAATCTGGGTAAACCAGATAGATTTTTGGATTACAATTTTTTGCGAATTCTTGTACCCAGGCAAGGTTTGTTTTGCTTTGTCTACTGTGATCAATAGGGCAAATAATTGTGAGTTGATCCGTTTTTAGTTTTGGCTGTTGCACCACAACGGATGGAATAATAGAACCTGTAATGGCATTCATGACGTAATGACCAATAAAACGTTGCAAGCCTTTAAAACCAGGAAGACCGCCAAATATCATCAGAGAATTTAATTCCTGAGCAGCCTCTTTTAAGCCGTCTGACATATTGCTAATCTTAACGATTGTTTTTACTTTTTTGCCCTCGTGCTCCCATATTTCCTGAACGGATTTATCAAGAGCAGCTTGTGTATCCTTAACCAAAGATTTATCTTTTACTGTGTGCAAAAGATAAATATCAAATCCTGTTTGTTCAGAATAAAAAAGAGCATGGCTTAAGGCATATTCAGCATACTGGCTAAAGTCCCAAGCAACTAGAATTGTTTTTTCATTTTTCGTCATGTTTTCGTCAGTTGTAAGTAAAGTAATCCATCTAAACTACAATATAAATGGGCTTTATTTGGATGTGAAACGACTTGATAAGGGAACAATAAAACCTGAAAGTATACCTTGATTTGATATTCTTGCCTTGGCTTTATTAATTGAACTATCCTTCATTAAAACTTCTGTAAGTACTGGATAATCAGCAAGCAAAGTTATATTAATTTATTGATCACTAAAATGTTAATAGTGCGGGAGTTAAGAGTAAATGCTCCTTATTTATAGATATATGGGTGAGCATAAGAAAATGGAAGGTAAACACATCATATTTAGCTATTTCAATAAATTATGTTTTGATGAATGTTCGATAATATTACAGTAAGTGAAATAAATTAAAGAATATGCCTTCAATCGTCTGTAGGTCAAGATGAAAGATTATTGGTTGAGTTTTTTAGTCAAAGGAATCAGTTCTTTTGTAATAATATAGGTAGTGAAAAATGTGCTTATGTAGGTATTGATATTTTCGATGGTGATCACGAGAATAAAACCGAAGAAAAGATTAAATTTGTCGGAATGCGATCTAAAGGCCAGATTTTATATTCAGATCTAGTAAAGGCTTGGCAACCTATTTGTTTCGCTTGTAGAAAGAATTTTCAATAATACTTATCGATGACCAAATTCACACACTTACACGTTCACTCTCAATATTCCATTCTCGATGGCGCTTCTAAAATTAAGCGTATGATCGATAAAGTTAAGGAAGATGGCATGCCTGCTATTGCCCTAACTGATCATGGAAATATGTTCGGGATTAAGGAGTTTCATGCTGCGGCCACCTCAAGTGGGATAAAACCGATTTTGGGTATTGAAGCTTATGTGGCTCGTCGTACACGTTTCGATAAGAATGATAAAAAGGATAGATCGGGATATCACCTGATTATTTTGGCTAAAAATAAGGTAGGTTATCACAATTTAATGCGACTAGCTTCTTTAGGTTATGTCGATGGTTTTTATTACAAACCTCGTATTGATAGAGAATTACTTGAGAAACATCACGAAGGTTTGATCATCTCAACAGCTTGTTTGGGGGGCGAAGTGCCTCAGCACATTATGAATGAGCGTTGGGCCGATTTGGATGAAACGATTAATTGGTATAAGAATCTGTTTGGAGAGGATTATTACTTAGAGATCATGCGTCACAAAACGAATGATCCTGTTAAGAATGCCGATATATATGATAATCAGGAGTTGTGTAATAAGAAGATTCTTGAATTATCGCAAAAGCACGAAGTGAAAGTGATTGCGACCAATGACTCTCACTTTTTGAATGAAGATGATGCCGATGCACATGATTTGCTCATTTGTTTGAATACGGGCAAGGATTTGGATGATCCGACACGAATGCGCTACACAAAGCAGGAATTTCTTAAGACGACTGCTCAAATGAGTGAACTCTTTGCTGATATTCCAGAAGCCATTGCTAATACTCAAGAAATTGCGGATAAGGTTGAGAATTATGAGTTAAACGTTCCACCATTAATGCCTGATTTCCCACTTCCTGATGGTTTTGATGATGCTGACGTTTTCTTACGCCATCTGGCTTATGAAGGAGCTTACGAACGTTGGGGGAAAGATCTCCCAAATGATATCATTGAACGATTAGATTTTGAGTTGGAGACCATTAAAAAGATGGGATTCCCGGGTTATTTCCTAATCACATGGGATTTTATCAAGGCAGCTCGTGAGATGGAGGTAATTGTAGGGCCTGGTCGTGGTTCAGCAGCCGGATCGGCAGTAGCTTATTGCATTAAAATTACCAATATTGACCCGATTAAATACGATTTGCTGTTTGAGCGTTTCTTAAATCCTGATCGTATTTCCATGCCCGATGTCGATATCGACTTTGATGACGATGGACGTCAGCAGGTGTTGGATTGGGTGACTGATAAATATGGACATGATAAAGTGTCTCACATTGTAACTTTTGGAACCATGGCTGCTAAATCATCTATCAAGGATGTGGCACGTGTTCTCAAATTACCACTATCAGAGGCCAATCGTTTGGCTAAACTTGTTCCTGATGGTCCTAAAGTGAGTCTGGCAAAGGCTTTTAAAGAAGAACCTGAACTTGAGCGAGAAAGAACTTCAGATGATGACCTGATATCACAAACACTTGGTTTTGCCGAACATCTAGAGGGTTCAGTTCGTCAGACTGGAGTACATGCTTGTGGTATTCTGATTGGTCGTGATAATCTGACTGAACACATCCCTATCATGAAGGTCAAGGGGGTTAACCTGTTGGTTACTCAGTACGATGGTCGCTTTGTAGAGGATGTTGGGATGCTTAAGATGGACTTTCTGGGTCTGAAAACCTTGTCTATTATCAAGGACACCCTGGCCAATGTGAAGCTTTCTAAAGGAATTGATATTGATATCGATACGATTCCTATTGATGATGAGAAAACATTTGAGCTTTTCTCTCATGGTGAAACAACAGGTATCTTCCAGTTTGAGTCACCAGGAATGAAAAAGCACTTGAAGGGTTTGAAACCTAACCGTTTTGAAGACTTAGTGGCTATGAATGCTCTTTATCGTCCGGGTCCAATGCAATATATTCCCAACTTTGTGAATCGTAAGCATGGGGTTGAGGAGATTGTCTATGATCATCCTATTATGGAAAAGTATCTGAAGGATACCTACGGGATTACAGTTTATCAGGAGCAGGTGATGCTCCAGTCGCGAGCACTGGGAGGATTCACTCGTGGTATGTCAGACTCCTTGCGTAAGGCAATGGGTAAGAAGAAAATTGCTGAAATGGATAAGCTGAAAGTTAAATTTATCGAAGGCTGTTTGGCCAATGAGGAATTTATGGAAGGCTTTGAAAAAGAAGTGAAAGGTAAAGGGAAAACCTTTAAGATGA
>NZ_JBFFKR010000229.1:0-5555 GCF_041555295.1 Ancylomarina sp.
TCATTTACGTTTCCGTACCAATACCTTTTCAGCAGTATTTCGTATTCGTCATGCCATGGCTTTTGCTGTGCACGAGTTTTTCAACAAGAAGGGATTCTTCTACATGCACACACCACTTATCACCGGTTCTGATGCCGAGGGAGCTGGTGAAATGTTTAGAGTATCAACTTTAGATCCTAAAAATCCGCCTTTAAACGAGGATGGAAGCATTAACTATAAAGAAGATTTCTTTGGTAAGGAGACCAACCTAACCGTTTCTGGTCAGCTAGAAGGTGAGCTTGGTGCTATGGCTTTGGGTGAAATTTACACCTTTGGTCCTACTTTCCGTGCCGAGAATTCAAATACAACCCGTCACCTTGCTGAGTTCTGGATGATTGAGCCAGAAATGGCATTCTACGATATTGTAGACAATATGGATTTGGCCGAGGAGTTTTTGAAGTATATGATTAAGTATGCTTTGGATAACTGTATGAGCGATCTTGAATTCCTAAGCAAGCGTCTTCAGGAAGAAGAAAAAGGCAAGAAAGCTGCAGACCAGTCGATGGAATTGATTGAGAAGTTGAGATTTGTATTGGAGGACGACTTTGTTCGTTTGACTTACACTGAAGCTATCGATATTCTGCGTAACTCTAAGCCAAACAAGAATAAGAAATTTCAATATGTGATTGAAGGTTGGGGAGCTGATCTTCAATCGGAACACGAGCGTTACCTGGTTGAGAAGAAATTCAAAAAACCTGTTATCCTGATTGATTATCCAAAGGAGATCAAGTCGTTCTATATGAAACAGAATGATGATGGAAAAACCGTAGCGGCTATGGATATTCTATTCCCAGGTATTGGCGAAATTGTTGGTGGGTCTCAACGTGAAGAAGATTACGATAAATTAACAACTCGCATGAAAGAGATGGGTGTTCCAACTGAAGATCTGGATTGGTATTTAGATACTCGTCGTTTTGGAACGGCAACTCACTCAGGTTTCGGATTAGGTTTTGAGCGTATGATGCTGTTTGTTACTGGTATGGGTAATATTCGCGACGTAATTCCTTTTCCACGTACACCAAAGAATGCTGAATTTTAATATTTCAGATCAAAATATAATATCAAGTCGGTTCATAATTGAATCGACTTTTTTTGTGCTTAATTTTACTTCAATACATAATCTTCTTGAGGCATTTCTCCATTCTTTGACTCCGATCAGAAACCGTGAGAATTAATTCAAACTATCCATAGAGATTACTTTTTGGGGATCGCATTAAAACATTCTTCCTTAGTGTTCTCTGCGAATTAACTTCGTGTTCTTTGCGCTTGATTCTTAAGTTTGTCTTTTTCGAATAATCATACAGATTTATTTAATAATGAAACTAATTGTTGAGTAAATAACAAGCCAAAGAAGCAACAATTCAACAATCTATTTGTGCTGATTCCATCATTCTGAGTATATTTAGCCTTCAAACATGACGATTAAGGTTTTTGGCACTTTTATTGTCTACGAGAATTGCATGGTGATCTTTTATTTCATCTCAAATCTTATTATCTCAAATCTATTAGTCTACAAGAATATATGCTGAAGCAGAGCCTACAACAAAAATTATTACAAAAGTTATCACCTCAACAAATTCAGGTGATCAAACTTTTGGAGCTTCCTACTCTGCAACTCGAAGAAAGAATAAAAAAAGAGTTGGAAGAAAATCCTGTTCTTGACGAAGGTGGAGGTGAAGAAACTGTTCAGGATGATTTTCAGGAAGAGGATAAGGAAGTAAAAGATAAAGACCAGGAAGAATTTTCACTGGAAGATTATATGGACGATGATGACACACCTTCATATAAATTAGCTGCTCAAAACTTTTCTAAAGACGATAAGCACGAGGATATTCCTTTCTCTGGAGGGACAACCTTTCATGAACAATTAATATCTCAGTTGGGGCTAAGAATACTAACACCTGAAAAAGCTGCTTTGGCCGAATATCTGATTGGTAATATAGATGAAGATGGCTACTTGCGCCGCGATATTGATAGTATCGTTGATGATTTAGCTTTTTCTACAGGTATAAATACGACCTTTGAAGAATTGGTGGAGCTGCTACATGTTATTCAGGATTTTGATCCTGTTGGTATTGGTGCTCGCGATTTACAGGAATGTTTACTGCTGCAAATCAAACGTAAGGGTTCCCATAATCCAGATGTGAAAGTTGCTCATCAGATACTTAAAAAATATTTCGATGAATTTACTCGCAAGCATTATGATAAAATTCAGAAACGTTTAAATCTAAACGATGAAGATTTTAAATGTGCGGTAGATGAGATTTTAAAGCTAAATCCAAAACCCGGTGGTGCCTTTGTTAATCCAATGTCTAAGCCTTCGCCAACTATAATTCCTGATTTTATTCTCGAAGAGGAAGATGGAGAATTGAATTTAAGTTTAAATTCTCGCAATGTTCCCGATTTGCATATCAATAGATCTTATGCTGATATGATTCACGATTATTCTACAAATAAGGATAATCAATCACGGGAACAGAAAGATGCTGTCATGTTTGTCAAACAAAAGCTTGATTCAGCCAAATGGTTTATTGATGCTATTCGTCAACGCCAAAACACCCTAATGTTGAGTATGAAAGCCATTATTGATTTTCAGCGTGAGTATTTTATAGAGGGTGATGAAAAGAAATTGAGACCCATGATTTTAAAAGATATTTCAGAGCTAACCTCTTTGGATATTTCAACGATTTCACGTGTTTCAAACTCTAAATACATTCAAACACATTTTGGTATTTTTTCATTGAAATATTTCTTTTCAGAAGGTTTACAAACCGATACTGGTGAAGAAGTATCTACTCGTGAAATTAAGAATATTCTTAAAGAGTGTGTCGATAATGAAGACAAGAAAAAACCACTTACCGATGATAAGCTGACTGCAATTCTGAAAGAAAAATCTTACGTAATTGCTCGAAGAACAGTAGCTAAATATCGTGAACAGTTGAATATTCCTGTAGCGCGATTAAGAAAAGAACTCTAAAATAAACAGTTGAATTCCATGAATAATTCCAGAATAATATCGGGGCTTGCCCATCCTATACTAATGCCCTTATATGCCATATATTTAATTTTCCATTCCAATACTTTTCTCGATTTCACACCACTGACATTGGTAAAGGCTATATATATGATTGTTTTTATTACGACCATATTATTACCTATAAGTTGTTTACCTCTATTAAAATCCTACTCACTTATCAGTAGCTATAGTCTGACTGAACGTAAGGATAGAATGATTCCTTTGGCTTTGGCAATCTTATCCTACAGTTTAGGGTTTTATCTTTTGATGAAGTTACCTGGAACAAATATATTCGCACGTTTACAGCTTGCAGGTATTATTAGTTTGACTTTACTGTTGATAATCTCTTACTGGTGGAAGATAAGTCTGCATATGGCGGGTATTGGCGGTTTATGTGCTTTAATATTCGCATTCTCCATACGTTTTTCCACTTCACTGCGCACCGTATTTATGATGGCTATTTTGGCAGCAGGCCTTTTAGCCTTTTCACGTCTAAAATTAGAAGTACACAAGCCAAGTCAAATTTATGTGGGTTTCCTATTAGGGTTCACAGTTGTCTGTGGAACATTCTTGTTTCAATAGGCATTTAATCTTAACATATAAAAGCACAAAAAAAAAGAGCTCATATGAGCTCTTTTTTATTCTTTTAAAATCCACAAATCAGGTTTGTGATTCAATTTTTTTAATCTTTTTAATTCCCTTACGGCTACCTTCTTATTAGAGAATGATTGGATGACAACTCGGTATTTACCATTTGTTTCAATTACTCTACAGGGGTAACCTTTTTTATAAAGTTGCTGGCTCAAGTTTAGAGCCGTATTTTTTCTTTTACTACTTCCTCCAACGATATGGTAGTTAAACAAGGCTCTGTTCTCAAGAATTTGAGTTAAAGAGAACTTTTGGGATAATTGTTGACTGTCAGCCGAAGGAGCTTTAGGTATTTCTCTATTTGCCGTAAGCTCAACAATATTAGTTCCATCAAGTTTTGTCAGTTCTTTTTTACTGCAAGCTGATAGGATTAATACAAGTGAAATTAAGCTGTATTTAAACGACTTCATAGGATTAAATATAGTTAATGCTTTATATGCAACCAAACACGTTCTCGTCCTTTGGTCGATCGTGCTATTTTCAATTCTTTGAATGCTTCATCACGCTTAGAAAATCCTTTATAGGATACACGGTAAAAATTGTTTGGTGCAGGAATTATCTGAGAATCATAACCTTCTTTCTGAAGCTTAGATTGCATTCTTTTCGCGTTAGCTTGATTTTTAAAACTTGCCGAAATCAAAAAATATTTATTTATGGCTTTTTCTACGACTTCTTTAGGAACGACCTTCTCAGTAGGTTTTTTGTGTTCTTTTTTAGCCTTTACAATTTTCTTAGTCGTCTTTGGGTTTTTCAAGGTTTTCTTTTCTTCCTTGCAGGCACTCATCCCAATAGCTAAACAAAGGAATGTAATAAATAGTATCTTATATCTTGTATTCATATGGGTGCAAATTTAATATAATGAAAATCAAATTACTAACAAATATAAGAGATTTCGCTAAACCCCAAAGCTATAATAATCATTATTTAACTTTAGAATATCTATTTTTATGCAGAATGTAATTATTTTTGAATGACGCTTAAAAGTTTAAGTTAAAACGACCAGTGGTTTTTCAAATATGTGTGTATCTGCTCATTATTTGAAACCAGATATTCAGAGAACTCAAAAAACTAATAATATAACGTATGAAAAGAATTGCTTTAGTCGCTCATAACCAGAAGAAAAGTGAAATGTTAGCTTGGGTGAAACGTCATAAGGACGAATTGAAAAAGCACAAATTAATTGGGACTACGAATACCTCAAAATTACTGAACTCGGTTTTAGATCTTGAAGTTGAGGGATTCGGCCATGGACCCAATGGAGGAGATATTCTTTTGGCTGCTCAAATATTAGAAGGTAAAGTTGATGAAGTTATCTTCCTGATCGACGCTGAAACACCTCACGGGCATGAGCATGATATCCAAACATTAATCAGAACTGCAGTACTCAATAATGTACCTATAGCTTTGAATTTAGCGACTGCAGATTTCTTGGTTGAACTTAATAAAGCTGAAAGAGATAAAGAAGCTTAATTGGATTAAATTTTTATTAATATTCTTTGTGAAAGATGTTTAAAAAGCTCATAATAAACTGATTTATTGTGAGCTTTTTTTCGTTTATTGGTAGCTTATTACTTACTACGCTAATGACTAACCCCAGCCACTAATGAAGGACTTTTACACATATAAATTTAACTCAGAGTTAAATATTCTTTATAAGTTTTACTATGGACCAATTTCCTTAGAAGATATCTTTTCTTCCTGGGAGCATGCGTTTAATAATAATATAATACCAAGTGATATAAAGGGATTTATTCTTGACTTTAGAAAATCAACTTTTGATTTTAAAGTGGATAGGTTTATTGATATATCAAATTTTTACAGGAAGCATATTGATATTTTTAGAGGGACAAAA
>NZ_JBFFKR010000230.1:0-5547 GCF_041555295.1 Ancylomarina sp.
AATAAATCCCTATGATCAGGAGCATATCGATTGGGTGACAGCTATTCGAACAGGCAAATCTGTAAACGAAACTCAAGCTATTGCTGAGTCGACCATGACAGGTATTATGGGGCGAGTATCGGCTTATACAGGTAAGGAAGTTACATGGGAAGAGATGATGAATTCCGACCTATACCTTTCACCTAAGCACTATAGCTTTGGAAATGTTGATGTCGATAAATCCGTTCCTATGCCTGGAGGGTGAAAATAGATGATCTCTTCTAAATCTCAGAATCTTAAGTCCTTAAAAACCTAAATCCATTTATTCTGGTGAATCAATTATTAAAAAAAATCTTATAGGGAATCAGCCTTGTTGGAGGTGTAATAGGGTTTCTTTTTAAAATTAGTTTGTTTATTAGTTTGATTTTCATAATTTTAAAGGGCGTGAGTTAAAGCTTAATATCTGAGTTTAGATGTTAACACCAGTTATAAATGTTAGATTGGTAACTCTTGTTAAGCACACTAGTATTAATTTTAAAGAGAATGACTAATAAAAAAGATTGTATAGAATTTGAAAAGCAGAAAGTGGAAGTTTATGAGGGCTGTGAAGCAAGGTTTAAGCAACTTCTTAAAAATTCATTTGATATGATCGTGCTTATAGGTGCCAATGGTGTTCAAAGCTATGTTAGTGAATCTTGTGAGAAAATATTGGGATACAAACCCGAGGAATTAATCAATATTTCTGTAATTGATAAAATGATACATCCCGATGATCAGGGAAGAGCGATTCTTGCCTTACAGAATATAATACAAAACTCTGCAAATGGAGGCATACAATACAGGCATCGGCATAAAAATGGAGGTTGGGTTTATTTAGAGGCATTTGGTACAAATCAAATTAGTAATCCAGCTGTTAAGTCTATCATTCTGAATGTTCGTGATATTACTGATCGTATGAATGCCAAACAAGCACTTATAGAGAGTGAAACAAGTTTGAGAGATCTAAATGCGACTAAGGATCGTTTTTTTTCAATTATTGCTCATGATTTGAAATCCCCATTTAATGGTATTCTAGGTTTTTCTAAACTTCTGGAAGCGGAGGTGCATGACAAGAATTATGAGGCCGTTGAAGAATATGCCCATATTATTCATAATGCTTCGCAACGCGCAATGAATCTGCTGACCAATTTATTGGTCTGGTCTCGATCACAAATGGGTAAGATTAAATATACACCTGAGAATTGCGATTTGGAAGTTCTATTCAATGAGATTGCTGAATTATTAAATGATTCCGCTCAGCAGAAGTCAATTACTATTTCTTCTGAAATAGAGAATAATTCTGTTGTTTTTGTTGACAAGAACATGATTTGTACAATACTAAGAAATCTTATATCCAACGGGATAAAATTCACAAAGTCTGGAGGTACAATTACGATTTGTGCTCACCCAAAAGTTGATGAATGGCTTATTACTGTATCTGATAATGGGGTAGGTATTTCCAATGAAGCTATTGATAAGTTATTTCTTATGGAATACAGCTATTCGACCTTAGGAACCCAAAAAGAGGTAGGAACTGGCCTGGGGCTATTACTTTGTAAGGAGTTTGTAAGTATGCACGGGGGGAGAATCTGGGTAGAAAGTGAAGTTGGGAAGGGTAGTACATTTTATTTTTCTATTCCAATAGTAAAGAATTAAATGAAGATGTGAAATGAGTTAATTGTTTCAATAAAATCATTCAGATTTTAACTATGGATAGTCTAATAACATTGGCCGAATTTGATAATGCCTTCGAAGTAAAATACAACCTATTGAAGGATATGCTTGATCAGTCTGGAATTAGGTATATCGCAATTAATGAAAACGCAAGAAGTGCAGAACCGATGGCTTATATGACCCCTTCTAATATTTCGATAGAGATTAAAATTTTTGAATACGATCTCGAGCAAGCACAAAAGATTTTTGAATCGATCTCATAAATTTGTTTTTAGACACAATAGAGAAATAACAACAATCCCTCATCAGAATAATCTGATGAGGGATTGTTTTGCAAATATTTAAGAGAGATTAATTGAGACCAAATGCATAGTAATAACTTCCAGGGTAATTTTCGTAAATGCCCGAGAGCATGATGCCCCCTTTCTTGTTATTGACGTATTTTTTGAATGCTTGAATGCTGTCAATTGCTTTACCATCAACACGAGTGATAATGAAACCCTCTTTCATATTAGTTTGGCGTTTGACAATACCTGAATTTATTTTGTTGACACGTAAGCCATTTGAGATATCAAGTTTTTTCAGTTCATCCTTATCAAGTTCTTTCAATTCGATGCCTAGCTTTGCTAGTATTTGCCTATTTTCTGTAGTGTTAAGTTTTGTATCTCCTTCTTCATTTCGAAGGGTAATGTTAAAGTTCTTGGTTTTACCAAAGCGGTCAATTTCCAAATTTAGTTTGTCTCCAGGTCGATGTCTGGCAACAACTTCCATAAGTTCAGAAGTCGATTTTGTCTTTGTATCATTGATCTTTAAAATAACATCACCTTTCCGGATGCCAGCATCTGCGGCGGCGCTATTGTCAGGCAAACTATCAACATATACACCTTCGGTAACTTCGAGTTTATTCTCTCTGGCAAAGTTTCCATCAATGTTTCGTATCACGATACCAAGATAACCTCGTTGCACAAAGCCAAATTCCAGCAGATCATCTATCACTTTGCTTACAATATTTGAAGGTATCGCAAAGCCATAGCCCGAATAAGCACCTGTAGGACTCGCAATGGCTGTATTAATACCAACCAAGCCACCTTTTAGATCCACTAATGCACCACCACTGTTGCCAGGATTAATTGCTGCATCTGTTTGAATAAAGGATTCAATGGCACTTCGGTTTTGTAGAATATTGATGTTTCTACTTTTGGCACTAACGATACCTGCTGTTACGGTAGAATTCAAATTAAAAGGATTCCCAACGGCAAGTACCCATTCGCCCACTTCAATTTCATCAGAGTTGGTAAAGGGAATGTGAACCAAATTTTTCTCTTTAATTTGAAGTAGAGCTAAATCGGTTGTTGGATCTGTACCAATTACTTTGGCCTTATAAACCCGATTGTCATGTAAACTGATTTCAATATCATCAGCACCTGCAATCACGTGATTATTGGTAACAATATAGCCATCAGAATTAATGATAACGCCCGAACCTGATCCAACTCTTACCTGTGGTCCTCGTTGGTTTGGATACTGGGGTTGCAAGCGCAAGTGTGGTCCGAAAAAATCTTTGAAAAAGTCATCTTGAAAAAAATCTCTAAAAGGAGAAGGGGTTGATTTGTCGTTCTGTTGTGCTTGCAATTGCGTCGATTTGATGTGAACAACGGCATCCATAACTTTTTTCGAGACCTCTGTAAATTTCAAAGGGGTGTTTTCGCCATTTTTTAAAACGCTATAGCTTGCTCCAAGCATTGGCGATTCGGTAACGTGCTGTATTTTTATCGCTTGTTCCTTTTCGCTAAAAAGCAGATAGCCACTCAATGATATAATTCCTCCTATAGTTGCGGCTAAAAGCAGTAAACTGAACTTTTTCATTTTTGTTACTTTTTAATGATTTATATAAACGGCCAGCAACATAAGTCTTCATAAAACCAGATACTGACTAAAAAATTTGTGTCAAGATTATAAAAGCATTAACTAATTGCAGATTGATTGATTGATTGATTGATTGATTGATTGATTGATTGATTGATTGATTGATTTTAGGGCAGGTGATAAACCTGCCCTTTGGTTTATTTGATAGAGATCATTCGTGAAGGCTTAGGTTTTGCTTCTTCCTTTTTAGGAAGGTGAATAGAAAGAATGCCTTCGTCATATTTGGCTGCAATTTTGTCACCATCAATTAAATCGACTGGTAGTCGAAATGACCTTTGGAATGATTGGTATGAAAATTCCTTTCTGGAATATTTTCCATTCTTACTCTCATCTTCTCTTTTGATTTCAGAAGAAATGGTTAATTGATTATTATCCAAACTAATGTTGAAATCATTTCTTTTCATACCTGGTGCCGCTACTTCAATGGTAAACTCATGATCATCTTCACGAACATTCACGGCAGGTAAGGTTGTGTTAGTGTTTGAATAGTTTAAACTGTTCCAATCCATCCAATCTCTTGAGAAGAAATTGTCAAATAAAGATGGAAATGAGCTGTCTGGGTTTCTCTTTACTAGTGTCATGATATGTCCTCCTTTTTTTAATTTTAAAGACCTTTAATTAATAATCCGTTTTATTAAAAATGTTGGAATCGCGATCCACCTACTTTTGATCAAATTGAATGCCAAAATTGATGGTTTATGGATATGTGTCTGTTTGAATCAGCCTGATTGTCATATGTTTTAGCGTTTTTTTATTTCTAAGGGTGTGAGGAATTAAAAGGGATGAAAAAATGTCATTTTAAGCTTGAAAACTTCACGATTAAATGTCAGATTGTCGGCAATTATCAGATGAACAGTAAAAATGTCATTTATCCTATAGGATATTTTAATTATCACCTAGAAACATCATGCCAAAACTTTAATAAAGGATCGTCAATCATTTAAATAATTGATCAAATAGGCTTAATTATTAATAGATTGTCAGAATGCAAAGGTTTTCGTTTCTATCCCTTTAAAATCAGGCCATCTGTAATGCCAGAGATTAAAAGGATTTCAGTATCTTTAGTATCTGTTAGAATCTCATAAGTTTAAATCATAAAAAATAGCGAATGATAGAAGAAGTTGTAAGAGTACATGATAAGTTTTCTGTAGAGATAAAAATGGGTTACGAAGCCCGTAAAGATCGTAAGGTGAATGAGTTTTCGGTTAAGACTTGGTTGTTTATTCCAAGTAAGCTGGATATCAATTCGTCGACCTATAAGAAAGAGGACTTTTACAACGATTTCAATTCCAACATTCGTTTGATTACCCCCCCATATGCCTTAAGAGAAATAGCTCAAGGCGATCATTCCGTTTTCTCCTATTTAGAGGAAGCTTTTCAGAAGGCGGCCAATCATCCCAACTCGAAGAATGAGGCGAACTACGAGTATCATATTCGCATGTTTCATTCCATACTTAAGTCGGCACTTCGCAGAGAAATTCAGCATATTTTGAGAAATGATATGACGGATGATAGGCGCTACTTGATTGAGGCTTATATCTCAGATATAAGGAAGATCGCTCAGCAATATCGCGATTTGCGCCGCATTGTAAATGTGTCCACCATGCAAAAGGAAATGTTCGATTATTTTTTGTTTGGAGATGAGTTTATGAGCAATCAATTCGAACAGAATAGCTATTATCTGCACCGTGGCTTGCGAAGGATGCATTCTGTGGATTTCGATCGAAGTAAAGATGATATTCTGAACTTGATTAGGGATGAGATTGCTTACAAGCGATCTAAAGGCTATTTGGTTGTTGAAAAGGACTCTTTGGATCGTAATCGTTGGTTGGTTCATCGCAAAAGTGTGTTTAATAAATATTTCGAAGGCCAGTTATTGCTTTCTTCCCGTAAGAAAAAGGAAGGCGTTTTTATGATGCAATTGCTTTA
>NZ_JBFFKR010000231.1:0-5498 GCF_041555295.1 Ancylomarina sp.
GTAAGGCTGAGCATACAAACGGGTTAAGTCGAAATGTGCCAGTGCTCTGATTGCCTTAGCTTCAGCAACCGCCTGAGCTTTTTCTACATCGCTTGCATCTTCAGCATAGTTGATATTTTCAATCACATTATTTGCTGCACTAATGACTTTATAAATGGCTTTATAAAAATTCACGAAATAATCATCATCTCCTTCTGCAGTATGAGTAAACTGAAATGCCGGCAAAAAATCAGCAGAATTAGAATTCACAAATGTAAGGTCGTTAATCTTTAGATTCCCCCCTTTAACTTCAGCAGCCATTATCATATTATCGCCGTAATAGCTTGAAACACCCATTTCGAAATAAACGCCATTTAAAGCTTCCTCAACACCGCTAAGGTTAGAGAATATTTTATCATTGGAAATTTTAGTCGCATCATCGATATCCAAAAAATCAGAACAGGAAGATAAACCCAATACCAATAATCCTATGTATATTATTTTTTTCATCATCATCTTAAATTTCAAATTATCATTAAATACCTACATTCAACTGAAAAGCAAACACTCTTGATTGTGGAAAGGGATAGCGATATTCAGCTAATCCGTTTCGACCGGATTCACTTGAATCTTTGTACCATGTATAAATATTTGAAACATTAACACCCAAAGAAGCATTCGCTAGCTTGACCATTTCGCAGATATGCTTTGGCAATTTGTATTTCAATGAAACTGAGCGCAATGAAACATTTGATTGATTGAACAAAAATCGATCGCTATAAGCATCATATGAGATGTTTTGATCCAACCTTGGAATATTAGTTATATCACCAGGCTTCTGCCATCTATCCATAAGGTTGACACTCTTGTTGTACATATACAAGGATCTTCCATTTTCCATCTCCCGGGCAGGATAGGGCATCATTTTATCAGCACCATACTCAAAGGATATCATACAAGACAAACTAAAGTCTTTGTAGTCAAAACTATTTGAAAAACCGCCTGTGAAATCAGGATTGCTTTTTCCGATAATCACTTTGGAATAATTGTTAGCACTGGAAAGTAACGTCTTATCTTCAGTTATGCTTCCATCATTTAAATACCACTGAGGATTTCCATTATCCGAATTGACACCAGCATAGCGATTGCCCATGATTAATGAGGTCGATTCACCAATAATCAGCCCCACACTCCCAGATGTAAATCGATCAGAGTACATATTCAATTTATCCAGGCGACTTTTATTAAATCCAATATTGAAGTTGGAGTTCCATCTTACTTCACCAATATTAATGTTATTGGATTTCAAAGTAAATTCAAATCCATAATTGGTTAAATCTGCTGTATTAACAGAAATTTTATTCCAACCTGTTTCAGGTACAACATTTAACGACATGATGCCGTCTTTTGTTTTATTGTTGTAGTATTCGACATTCAAATTGAATTTCTTCAGAAATTTAACCGTTATCCCCGTATTGAGTTTGTATGATTTTTGCCAGCCCAAATCTTCGTTTGGAGCGGTATGTGGCGTTGCAACCAACTTACCATTATAATTAGAAGACGTATTATAGCTATAAAGTCCTCTTGCAGAATACGATCCCACCTTGGCATTACCCAATTTACCATAAGAGGCCTTTAGTTTTACAAAATTGATAATGTCATTCTCAATCCAGAAATTCTCTTTCGAAATGATCCATGATCCTCCCAAAGAAGCAAAATTTTCCATTTGCTGATCACCTCCGAAATAAGAGGACGCATCGGCACGATAATTGACTGACAAGAAATACTTTTTTGCAAAATCATAATTAATTCTACCATAATAAGACCGACTTGCATCCTCACTTTCGTATCCGCTCACGTTACTATCCTCATTCTCTGGAGCCTGTCCCGGAACTTTAATTTTCTCGGTAATCATATTCTCTTCAGAGATCGTCGTGCGATTACTATCATCATGTTTTACCTGTATACCAGCAGTAGCGCCAAAGCTATTTTGCTTATAAGAACCATGATATTCCAATTGCGAATAGGCAATCCAGTTTAAATTCTCACGACGTATTTCTCTCATAAAACCACCTTTTGAGCGACCTCTTCCATTCTCCTTGGAGTAAAAAGAGAAATTTTTGGAGCTGGTGTAATCCAAGCCAAACATTGTTGAAGAACTAAAGTTTTTCGAAATCTTAACCTTCAAATTTAAACTATTGTTGCTATAAAATTTCTTGGCATTATTAGTGTTTTGTGCCAAATCAGCCAAAGGATTCGCATAAGAATCCATCTGAGTATAATCTCCATTTTCATCGTAAACCGGAATATTTGGCTTATAAGCATAGGTTGCAAAAGCACCGTACTTATCAGCTTTAAATGAGGTTAAACCTCCGGTATAGGACATCGTAACACCAGGAGCCAATTCATTATTTAAACTCAAACGAGAAGTGATTGACTGAAAATCGTTCCCCTTAGTCGTTGTCTCATTATCCTTATAACCCAATGACAAGCGAAAAGTTGACTTTTCCGAGCCTCCTGAGATGGTTAAATTAGAGACATTGGATACAGAATTTTGTAAGGTTAAATCTCTCCAATTGGTATATACATCTGCAGTTCCCACCAGATCAGGAATACTTTCCTCTGAATAACCACTATTTCTGTAAAATTCTTCAGAGAGCTCAACATATTGCTCCGAATTCAAATATTTAATCTTATTGATGGGTGTACTAAGCAATGTTTTCTGAGAAAACGTAACTCTTGTCTTTCCTTTTGTACCCTTTTTTGTGGTAATAATGATAACACCATTTGCAGCATTGGCTCCGTAAATAGCAGCTGCCGAAGCATCTTTTAAGATCGAAACAGAAGCAATATCTTCCGGATTGATTAAAGCCAAAGGATTAATCACTGTTTCTGTTCCTGTATTAACATTTGGATTCAAAGCATCAATTAAAGGTACTCCATCTAAAATATACAAGGGTTCACTCGATGCAGTAAAATCCTGACCTGAACCAGGCAAAGAGTTATTACCACGAATTCGCACTTTAACCGGGCTGGTTGGGTCCCCTGAATCAGATTCAATTTGCACACCTGCAACTTGTCCTTCCAGCATTTGGTCCACACTTTGTGCATTAGAGTGCTTTAACAGCTCATCAGATTTCACCTGTTCTACTGAACCAACAACCGCTTCGCGAGATTTGACGCTACCATAGCCTAACACAACAACTTCTCCTAAATTTTGATTATCCGTTTCCAATTTCACATTGATTACAGCCTTCCCTTTTACAGGAATAAACTGTGTTTTGTAACCAATAAATGAAAACAGCAAAACAGCATTTGCTTTCGAGATTTTCAATTTGAAGTTCCCATCAATATCTGTTATTACTCCATTTGAGGTTCCCTTTTCGAGCACAGTAACTCCAGGCATTGACATTTTATCGCCTGCATCAATTACATTTCCTGTAATTGTCAATCCCTGTCCAAAGACCTGGAATTGCAAAAAGACAAGAAGCGTTATACAATAAATTCGTATCATAGGTTGGGTATTTTATTAGTCTATAGACTTAGTTTTTTTCTTAATATTGAATGAATAAGGATTCTCAACTTGCTCTATTTCACCTGTTGAATAAACAAGAGTTAATTCCTCTTTATTAACCCAATCCAAAATAGTTTGACGCTCTATTTTATCTTGCACATAGAAGAATCTCACTTCAGGTTTCGTTTCATAGGTCGCATCGATTCCAACGACATTCTTATATTTTTTACCAAGATGGTTGGCCAGTTCTTTAAACTTGCTCTCATTTTTAGGGAAATCAATAAGTTCGGCTTTAACTGAGCGTACTTGTTCTTTTGTATAAGACTTATAATTATTAAAAGTCATTGTAAACTTTTTGAAAGTTCGCTTCATTAATCCCAAACCATTTATCGGAATTGAAGATTTCACGACATCAGCTACCTTATATGGCGTTTTACGTCCAATTTTAACTGAATTGATCAGGCCTTCGATCGTTGCTTCATTCATATTTGCATCGCAAAATGCCAACATTCGAATTTCGGTATCGAACTGTGTTTCCAACTGGTAAACACCTGTACCCACTAGTTTCTCAGCAATCTTTGCTAAATCCTCTTTAGAAATGTATTCCTCGAATCGTAATTTGTGAACAACAAGGTTTTGATCCAAAGCGGGAGCTTCGATAAATTGCTTCGAACGGGTATAAAGCATTTTTTTAATTGTCAGTTCACTAATTTTTGTCGTGTCGTAAACAATATTGGCAGAATGATCGCTAATGTAAGTTGAGACACCTAAAACACCCTCAATTTCTTTCATTTGTTTTACAAAGCCCATTGAGCTGCTAAAACAAGTGATATGACTCAAGTGTCCAAGTTTGAACTCCTTAGAATGGGACATCTGTTCAGTGCTACCCCAGGCTTTTGAAACGGTTGGCAAATCATATTGACCTCCAATAAGAACGCCTCCGATAAACAATGAAAGGACGATAACCGAAGGCAACCACTTCACGTTCAACTTCTGGTTTAGTGTTAAAGCACCTTCTTTAGGACAAGCAGCAACACAATCACCACAAATATTACAATCAGGATGTTTCACCAATTCCAAATCCGCCACATCAATTCCCTGAGGACAAGATCTTGAACACAAACCACAATCGATACAGGTATGTGTGTGGCGTGTAATTTTTAGTACAGAATGATGCTTGGTTTCGATTTTAAATATCTCCAGCACATAGCCTGCCAAACAAATAATACCAACAATATATGCGATATCAATACCCAACTCGAAAAAGTACATGGTACTAAGTACCAAAACTACAATAGCAACGCCTACCCAATATTTGAATATATTGGAAATGGCTCCCAGAGGACACAAATACTTACACCAGAACAATCTGAAAATAATAGATCCCAAAACAAAAATAGATATGGAAATTGTAGCGAATAAGAAATTGACGCGATGTCCATATAAAGTAATACTAGTGTAAAATGGATCGTATTCCTTACAGAATAATTCACCCGTTTTTAAGGTAATTGTAAGGGTTAAGAATAGAAGAATGTATTTCAAACTCCTTAAGGCTTTATCTGGTATACCATTAATATCATTCCGTATTTTCAAACGATCACCTAATTTTCCAAGAGCTTCGGAAACGGTTCCTAAGGGACATAGGTGACTACAGAATAATTTACCCATCACTAAAACGGTAAAAATGAATATCGCACCCAAAACCATTTGAGTAACGGTCATATTGCAGGCTATTAACCCATCTTGCATTAAAGTTAAAATGGCCTGAATTCCTCCCATAGGACAATAGGTCTCAAAATCTACAACTCCTAAACCTAATTGATTCCCAATAAAGAAGACAATGATTAAAGCCAATACAGAAAACTGTAAGATATTTCTGAACAAGCTAACGCGTTTTTTACTCATAAGACTAATGTGTTTAATTTTTTGATTACGATTCGAAAGAAGTCAATCATACTTGCTCCATCGCTGCATTTTGTGATTTGAGACTCCATAAGAGGTGTCA
>NZ_JBFFKR010000232.1:0-5484 GCF_041555295.1 Ancylomarina sp.
AGTATTGAGTCTGCAAGAGCAGCTATATACCCTTCAGAAGGAGACTGAGGAACGAAGACGAGGTGACTTTATATGCTCATCATAATTTATAATTATTCTAGCTTTTATTTAACATGATTTTAATTGAAATGATGATAATATGTTTAATTTTATTGACTTGTGAAGAAGAACGATTCGAATTGCAAAGAGTGGGAAGGAAAAGTGGACGTTGACTAGTATAAGTATTAGTCTATTTAGTGTGGTTCTAGTCTTAATAAGTTTATTAATAGTTAAATATATAAAATAGTCGTAGTGGGATAAATCGCATGGCAATTTACACACTTGTTACCACACATTTGGGAAATAGAGAATTTTAAAATTAGACTTCTAAATTCGATTACAAGTCAGCAAATAGTTAAAAATAAAATTATGAATGATAAACAAATTATTAAGTTGATTGGAATATTTTATGGTCTTTCAACATTATTGGTACTAATGGGAGCATTTTTCAGACTTCAACATTATCCTAATGGTCTTGCTATATTAGTAATTGGGTTTATGATTGGTACAGCGACAAGCTCATTTGATACTTTTCGATTAAAGAAAAAAATAAAGAAATTGGAAGAACAAATCAAACAAACGGATTAAAAAACGTGTGGTAACAAAAGGAACCATTGCAAACTCAATAAATTGAATCATTCACTACTCTTTTACAGCTTGCGAAAAAAAAAGAAACCCTGTAAATCAACTAGTTAGGTTTGTGTGAAAATAGAATATCATGTGGTTTTCTGCAATTTTGGAGTTGTGCAACAGACACAAAAGCTAAATTTCATAAGTAGTGGAGAGCAGCTTGAAAGTATAGTTAAAGAATAAACCCAGTAATTGTAAACATGATATTTAAGCGAAAGAAAAAAGAGATAGAAAGACTAAAAGCATCCTTTGGAAAAGAGAAGGATGATGCTTTTAAATTCAAATTGATTAGTAAGTACTTTAAGAATAAGGATAATTCAAATTCTTTTCATGTATTGTCTGATAAGACCTGCAACGATTTAGATTTTGAAGAATTATTCATGTTTGTCGATAGAACCTCATCTAAAGTCGGGCAGCAATATTTATATCAGACTTTGCGATGTATGCCATCAGATTCTAAGGCAACTGACTTAAACGAAAGTTTGATTAAAAATCTAAGTGAGGATGTTGACTTTAGGGTGAAAACTCAGATGCTTCTTGAAAAGCTTAAAAAGGAGGATGTGTATTATTTGCCTTCAATATTTCAGGAAGAACATTTGGAACCACCTAAATGGTTTTTCGCAATTCGCCTATTGTCTTTTACAAGTTTGCTAAGCATATTATTATTACCCTTTAGGCCAGAACTTTTTCTTCTTTTGATTCCTGTTTTTATTGTTAATCTTGGAATTCATTATTGGAACAAGAGAAATCTCTATCAGTACGTGGGTTCTATTCCTCAGCTATTAAGATTGAACAGTATTGCAGTTCAGTTACACAAAGAGGATCGCTTTAAAGAGATAAATCCTGATTTAAATGCTGCTATTCAGGTGATTGATCAGGTACGGAGTAGAATGTCTTTTTTCCAACTCGAAGAAAAAATTCAAGGCGACTTCGAAGTAGCATTTTGGGCCGTTCTTGAAATTCTAAAAACAACTTTCCTTCTTGAACCTTTACTCTTGTTCGGTGTTTTAAAAAGACTCAATACAAAACGTAAGGAGATCGAAGAGGTCTTCTCCTTTGTTGGGCAGATAGATGTATTAATATCTATAGCGTCTATACGTCATGGCTTAGATTCCTATTGTATCCCTGTCATCAATGATAATGAAGTTGAAATATCGAGCACAGATGTTTATCACCCTTTAATAGACGGCTGTGTGACCAACAGTATTGCAGTAAAAGATAAATCCGTTTTGTTGACGGGTTCAAATATGTCAGGTAAAACATCTTTTATCCGAACCATGGGTTTAAACCTGATAACGGGTTTGACTCTGAACACCTGCTTTGCGAAATCGATGAGCATGCCAAGGGCTCGAATCTATTCGGCTATACGCATTAGCGACGATTTAATGAATGACAAAAGCTATTACTTTGAGGAGGTCTTGACAATAAAGGAGATGATTGATCATAGCGAGAGTTTAACACCCAATCTATTTTTACTCGATGAGATTTTTAAAGGAACCAATACGGTTGAGCGAATTTCAGCTGGGAAAGCCGTTCTGTCATCGCTTTCCAAAAATAAGAATATTGTATTGGTCTCAACTCACGATATTGAGTTAACCGATATGCTAGGGGATGAATATGAACTGTACCATTTCAGCGAGATCGTTACTGATAGTCAGATCGACTTTGATTATAAATTAAAGGAGGGGAGATTGAAGAATCGAAATGCCATAAGAATCCTTCAGATTAATAATTATCCAGACGAGGTGATCAATGAAGCTATAGAATTATCAAATCAGCTAGATGAAATTGCAGAATCTAACAAAGTGCGTCAGTCATTACGCCTCGCTTCTGAAATTGTTTAAGAAGATCATGAACACTGGTTGTATGAGGAAATTAGATTTTAAATAATGAGATGTTGAACCCAATAAATTTAATAAACATGACAAAAGGAAAATCAATATTTATTTCATTTTTACTACTTCTAACATCATTCCTATTGTATTTCTCTATGGCTGATAGTCCAATAGAGTTAGATGATGAATTGGTCTCATTTGTTGCTGCCTTTGCTTTTGTAATAGGCCTCTTCAACCTCGTGAGAGAACTAATTAGAGTAAAGAAAAACTAAGGCATATGAATACTGAACTAAGCTGGGAGAAGGATACCTTCTCAAGAACCTTTACTCTATTTAATGAACAAAAGTTGTGTGGCTATCTCAAAAGTGATTCTCTATCACAATCTGCAAATGGAGAGATAAAAGGTGAAGTTTATTCCTTTAAAACAAGTGGGGTATTTAAAAAGAGTACCGTCGTTTATGATATGGAAACGTACAAGAGTTTGGCAGTTATTACATACGATGAATGGCGCTCAAAAGCTATCCTGTCTGTT
The DNA here is from genome assembly GCF_041555295.1 of Ancylomarina sp. Taxonomy (NCBI): domain Bacteria; kingdom Pseudomonadati; phylum Bacteroidota; class Bacteroidia; order Marinilabiliales; family Marinifilaceae; genus Ancylomarina; species Ancylomarina sp. Next base: position 3,037 of record NZ_JBFFKR010000232.1, read on the forward strand.
GGCAATAGAGTCTTGTATTTTAAATTCGATAACCTTTTGCAAAACAAGTGGCAATTGTCAGAAGCTGGAGGCGTGTATATTGCATATACTGTTACTTCAAACAAGGGGTTAATTAATTCAACGACTGATGAAATCTTGCTTTTATTAAGTGGTTTATTGGTGGCCGATTATTTCAAAAAATCACAACGAGATGTGTTTGTTTTCATGATGATGATGGCTTGCTTAATCATTGTGTTCGCTATTCTGTTTTAGATACTTATAATGTGTAAAAAAGAAACTATGAAATCTATATTTAAATTATTAATCCTTTTTGCTCTATTCACATCCTGTGAATCAAAACAAATTAATTCTTTAGAAGCAGAGGAAGAAATAGCCTTAGAATCTGTAAGTTATGATGAGGAGGAAATTATTCCTATAACTAGGCAGAATGCTGTAAAACCACCGCCGCCACCGCCAATGTCACCTCTTGTGCAGAAGAAAGAAGTGTTTGAAAAGAAAATAATAAAAGATGGTCGCATTGGGATTAAGGTTAAAAATTTGGAGCAAGTGAAAATGCAGGTAGATTCCTTGGTGAAGAAGTATGATGGCTATTATGCCAATGAGAGTTTTAATAATTCGCATTATAGATCGGCTTACAATCTTAAGATCAGAATTCCAAGTGAACGTTTCGAAGCTTTTATAGCAGGAGTGGATAATGCGAAAGTGGAGTTGATGTTTAAAGATATTAATGCAAGAGATGTATCTGAAGAGTATTATGATCTGAAAACAAGGCTTAAGAATAAAAGGCTGTATTTGTCTCGCTATCAGGACTTATTAAAAAGGGCGAAGTCTATAAAAGATATTCTTGAAATAGAGGAGAAGATACGTTATTTGGTTGAGGAAATTGAAAGTGTTGAAGGTCAAATAAAATATTTAGATGATCAGGTTGGTTATAGTACTTTGAACTTAACGATTTCAATGGAAAAGGATTCCAGATTCGAACCCAATAAGAAGGATGAATTCTCTGAGCGTTTGAAAGAATCATTGGTTAATGGTTGGTTTGGAATTGTTGCGCTCTTTCTCTTTTTCGTGAGAATATGGCCAGTATGGATTGTCTGCTTTATTCTGATTGTTCTTTGGAGAAGATATAAAAGAAGAAAGAAAATAGTGAACTAAAAATAGAATGTCCTCTTATATACCCAGTTTTAAAACTATAGCTACATTTAAATGAAGAACTACATTACCATCCTACTTGTGCTTTTGTCAACTCTGCTTTATTCACAAAATAGTGAGATTGATTGGAAGGCTGATATCGAATTTTTAAAAAATGAATTACCTAAAAAACATAAAGATTTTTTTACTGTAAGAACTTATAACGATTTTGATGATGAGTTAAATGAGATTGTATCCAAACTAAATCGATTAGAAGATTTTGAAATCATTTTGTCCATACAGCAGGTGATCGCTAGTTTTGGAGATTCACATACTCATATTGAATTCTCTAAACTTTTTGACCAGGAAAAGAGCCTACCACTAAAGTTATATTGGTTTAAGAATGGCTTGCATATTCTAGCTACATCACAAAAGAATAAATTAATATTAGGGAAGAAAATAACAAGTATAAATGATTATCCTATTGCTCAAATCTGTGATAGTTTAGAAACGCTATTTACAGTTGACAATAGCGCAATGTCGAAGATGTTTGTTCCAAAGCTTTTGAATAATGGAGCCCTGTTGGAATTCTTTGGATTTGCAAAGAATGGTGTTTATGAACTTGGACTAGAGGATGATAATGCTTCGTTTTCTAAATCTACGGTTCAGATAGAGAGAATAACGAAGGAGAACCAGCAAGCATTGATACCTAATACCAAGCCTTATTGTTTGCAACATCAGCGAGACGTCTTTATCCAGAATTATATTGAAAAGGATAGTATCTATTACATTCAGTATAATAAATGTGCGAGTCGTGAGCTGATGATTAAATTTGGCCATCCCGAAAAGGCTAAGAAATACCCATCATTTACTGAATTTGAGAACAAAATATTTCACACCATAAAAGAGCAGCCTATTAAGCAATTTGTTTTCGATATGCGCTTTAATGGGGGAGGCAGTTCGGCTCAGGGAACTGAGTTTGTGAAAAAGATCTCTCAAATTAAAGAGATTAACTCAAAAGGTAAGCTTTATGTCGTGATAGGAAGAAAGACATTCTCTTCGGCTATCATAAACGCTATAGATTTTAAAAATCAGACAGAAGTGATTCTTGTGGGAGAAGAAACCAGTGGAAAGCCAAATCATTTTGGAGAAATTAGATCATTCGACCTACCGCATTCTAAACTAAATGTGACCTATTCTACAAAGTACTTTAAAGAAACGGATGAGGATATCAATACAATTGTTCCTGATATCTGTATTGAAACAAGTTTTGAAGACTATATGAATGGAGTAGATCCCGTTTATGAGTGGATAAAA
>NZ_JBFFKR010000233.1:0-5473 GCF_041555295.1 Ancylomarina sp.
TCATGAGCTTGAATCTCAAAACCTGAAAGTGTTTTCTCTGAACCACCAACCTTCAGTTTATAATCCTTAACATTGATAGGATAATCACTGGCATTATAAATCTCAATAAATTCATATTCTGGCAAACCTACAATAGGGGTTTCATCAGCAAATATCTCATTGATAACAATATCATACTCATGAATATCGTGCCACAGAAAATCGACACTAATTTCCTGAGAATTCTCGCACTCATCGGTTAGATTATTCATCCTCAATTTCTGAATCTCACCATCTTGGAATGCGTTTTCAAAATGAAGTCTTAAAACATTAGATGATTCCTTAATAATTGATGAAACTAAGTTGCCTTCAATCGTATAATTTGAAAGAAAAAGTGCCGCATCTTCATTTGTGCTTTCCGAAAACTCCACTTGTAATTCCTGATTTGACAGTAAAACATGAGATTTTAAAACGGGGGCTATATTATCCTCGTAAATTCCTTTTATCGAATTTTCACTCCCCGGTGTCCCACATTTTATATTTTCTGAAACCGCCCAATTGCTAGCCGTTGAGCAAAAATTAGTAATATCAATTCGCTCTAAACTCCAACCTCCATTTTTCTTTTCATTATCACCATACCAATCTGATGAATAGGTGACTTGATCAAGCAATACGCCTGATGAAGATTCTACAGAAATACTCGTACCTGAATTAGTCAAACTTGTAAAACTACTGACCCCCAGAGAATTCCCAAACTCACGATACAATTCAGAGGCCGCATTGGAACAGAGAATTAAATAATCATGAGCTTGAATCTCAAAACCTGAAAGTGTTTTCTCTGAACCACCAACCTTCAGTTTATAATCCTTAACATTGATAGGATAATCACTGGCATTATAAATCTCAATAAATTCATATTCTGGCAAGCCCACGATAGGAGTTTCATCAGCTAATATTTCGTTGATTACGAGATCATGTATTTTTGCCTCTTCAAAAAAATCAAATGCTAATTCCTCAGGCATAGAAACAGCTCCCTGAAGATCTTCAATCTCGCTTATTTGCAACTTATACTGACCTGTTATGAACTTATTCTCTGCCACTAAAACGAGTTGATTCTTCTTTCCGGTTGCTTTAACCTCCTTAAACAAGACAAGTTCTGCATCGCGTTTTAATACAAAATTTTCAAATTTAGAAGACTCTATAAAATTTACATCCTCTGAGAAATCAAGGACTATTGAATCAGAAAAAACAGCATATGTTTTCAAAAATGGTGCTGTATTATAACTTTCTACTTTGATGTCATCGAACCAAAATTCTCCAGCACGTGATGCCGTTTCGAAATTAAACTCCAATCCAGAATACCAAGTTTCAACATCACCTTCAACTTCTGAAAATGCAATTCCAGCTTCTAACCAATTATTCTTTTCGCCCAAACGATTATAATAAAACTTCCACTCTCCTTTTGCTGTATATTCAACTTTCACAGCAACAGTTTCATCTTCATTCCAATCAAAATCGGACTTTATCAAAAGCTCTAAATCCTCATCATTCGTTTTCCATAAACTTAATTTGTCATCCGATCCTGACATATTCACCCCCACTGAGTATAAGTTATCAGCTAAATCTGGATTATTAAAATCCATCAATAAATGAAAAACAAACTTATTCGACGATGTAGGATCCCAATCTGAGTTTTTAAGAATAAATTCCCAATAGATCGATTCAGAACCTATATGAATATTATCCAAAGGTTGTGCTATAAAGCTCTTCCCAATCGCATTAGTCAGGTTATGTTTTAAACTATAAGAGCCATTAATTAACAAATAAGAAGATGATGTCCAATCCGAAGTATTTTCCCATGCACTTAAACTCTGAGATTCAAAATCATCAAATAAAACCAGAGACTCTTCTTGCACAAATATTGACTGATTAGCAGCCATTAAATCGCCACTCACAGATAATTCGAACGTCTGATTGCCTGAATAAGTTAAATCTGTAATCTCTAAAATTCCATTTGCCAGATACCCAATAGATCCCTCTTGGGATAAAGATCCCTCACCTGATGTCAAACTTAGGTTGAGCAAAGAAGTTTTGTCAATGTCGATATTCTGATACTCATCAACGGCTGCAATTATTAGAGCAAATGTATCATCTGAAGCAATCCCTGTGGGGCAAGAAACAAAACTCAACCGATCTGAATTGATTTCAATATAATGTAAGGCCGATTGAATATTCTCTGAGAATTCAGCCATTAGAGAAGAAGCTGTTGTAGACGTTTTCCAATCATGATCTTTTCTAATCTCAACTTGAAATTTGGCATGATCGGGTAATAAGCTCTTTTTAAAATAAATTCCCAATTCAAGATCAGTCTCAGTTCCATTTGCAACTTCAATATCCAATGAGCTAAATGAAATAGACTCTGTTTCTATTTTTCTTGTTTTAGCTAATACCTCTCCATTTCTCATTATGACAGCACCAGCAAGATGGTTCTTCCAATCCAAGCCTAAACCAACTAGTTTATTATAAAATTTCATAGAATTTATAATTGTAGGAGCCTGATCGAAAGTAGCTGTATCTTTGATGGAAAACTTGAGAACAACTTCTGAATTATCTGGTGTTATGACAAGAGGATTCAATTCCTTCGAAACAATTGGAACTTCTGAACTAACGACGGTTGAATTCGCATCCAAGCTAGATATATTATCACTCATTACAGGATTCATTTCATCGACTTCTACCATCAGAGTGAAGTTCTCGGCTTTATCGTGAGTCAAATCCGTCCATGAATATTTTCCTCCGATCATATTTACGCTCAATCCCGTGTTTGAGGTCAAGTATCCTGTGCCGGCAGCTAAAGAAACCCGAGCTTCATTAAGAGAATTCAAATCTCGATTTCCAAACTTATCTGTCGTTTTAAGTTCCATTCCAAAATTGGAATTTGGGCTAAGGACTTTAGGAGGTTTATTGATAAAACTAAGCTCAGTTCCGACCACATCAACTACAAAGCCATTTCCAACTAAGCTTTCTGTAAATTCATTAATTAAACCACTACCACTCACCTCCCACATTGAATGTATCTTTTCAATTGCTGCTTGAAAAACAGTCTCGTCTGTTGAATTTTCGGTCAAATAAAGAAATAGTGATAACTCTATCGTATTTCCATCGGGAATTATTGACAAAACTTCAGACTCTGCAAAAGTAATAATGAGATCATTCTCGCTGCTCATATATTCAGCGTCAACAATTTCATCATTAATTTTCAAACAAAAACCGCCAATATCATCTTGCCAATTAAGTGTATTCATATTACCAGATATCAACCGGATTGTTTTCAACACACTAGAAACCTGATCATCACCTGTATCAGAAACTTGAAATCGAAAAACCTCTTGAAAATCGGCTTCAGAAACGGACAGTGATGAAATATTAATGTCTTCTAGTATCCAATTAACCACCTTGGCATATGTCGATTTTGATGCCAGAATATTTATCATCTCTGATTCTCCACTATGCAAGCCTTCTCCAGTCACTAAGAGCCTAATTGACTCAGAATAATTATATAACAAATCAGCAAAACTTATAGCTCCCGAGATTAAATTTTTATCCAATGTTCCAGCCAGGCTTCCCTTACCTTGAATAACCGATATGTTCACATTCTGAGTCGCATCCAAATCCAGATTCTCATTAAGATCAGTCAACTCAATATCTGCCCGAAAATTTGACGAAAAATCAACATCTTCTGAAGGGACTGATTTAAAATGCAAATGTGTTCCAACAACCTCTATAGTTAATTCAGGACCAAACAAATCTCCTATGAAATTTGGAACCAGACCACTCCCACTTGTTGACCATCCTTCATGTGTATTCGCCATCTTCATTTGCAGGACTTGTCCATCTTCTACCTTATTTTTAAGATAAGCGTAAACAGATAATTCTCGACTAGTCCCTTCAGAAATCACCCTCAACAATTCCGTATCAGATATGCTAATATTCAAACTTGAATTATCAAAATTGCAGGCTGCGTCAAGACTAACATCTCCAATTTTTATGACAAAACCAGCTATGGTTTCTTCCCAATTCACAGTATTATTGTCTCCTGACAATAAGCGTAGAGAATTTAAGATTGTCGATTCTAAATCATCCCCTTTATCATTCACTGAAAAACGAAAAACCTCAATCGCATCTTCCAGAGAATTTATTAAAGAGGATATTTTCGATACAGATGGTGTCCATACAGGAATAGTTAGATCTGTGGACTGAGAACTGATTATTGAAATCGGATAAGAGATAGCAATATTCAACCCTATTGCTGAAGCGTTTAATCTAATATCACCAGCTTCATTATAAGAAATATCTGCAAACTCAACTTGCCCTAACGTCAAACTATTTGAGAGAATTCCTCCCAAAACACCTCCACCAAAGTCAAGATTTAGATCTACATTCTGAGCAGCATCCAAATCAATATTCCCATTAACATCAGTCGCATTTAAAGAAACCGAAAAATTCGAATTCTTTATAATATTGCTTGTTGGTATAGTCGTGAAATTCACATTAGTTGCTACAACTGAAATTTGATGTTCGGAAGAAGTCACAGCAATACTACTAGCAGCATCAAATCTCGATCCTGATTCATAAGTTGTGATGCCAGATGCTCCTGCTGCTAATTCTAACTTCACTTTCTTTCCATCAATAATTCCAGCAGACTTTAAATAAGCTCTTAGTTCATATTCTTGGGAAGAATCGTCGGGAAGAGTAAAATCCCCCTCAGCGAAATTCATTATAAGTTCATCAGAATTTATGCTTACTGAACTAGTCGGAATAAAATCTGTTCCATTATGCAAGGCAAATCCTACGAACTGACTTGAGAGATCTGCTATATTTTCTGTTGCCACATTAGTAAACTTAATAGAAGCAATTTTGGTATTCAGATCGTCAGGACCATTGGGTTCTGTCAATTTAAACCTCAATAATGTCTGAGCAGAGTTTATATCATTCGCAATCGAACTTATATTTTGAGGAGAAACCTGACTTGTCGGTTCTAAAACCTGAGTTAATGCATCGTTTGAAATTACTATTGGAGTTCCAATAACAGCAATATCATCTATATAGATTTTATTTGTAGAAGCAACTGTTAACTTCATCCTCACAACTACCTGTAAACTAACCCCATCAATAATATTAGTGTTTACTGTAAACGCGTTGGGATTTGGTGAAACTTGATTACCAAGCAACTCTCCAATTAAAATTTCAGAACCTCCATCCAGTTTATAATAGAGCTTAATGTACTTACTTGTAATAGTTCCCGATGAGCCTAATTCTGCGATTAATCCAGATATACTAATATTCGTATAAGCAGAAATATCAATACTAGGACTATACCATATTGCCTCCCCATCGCAGTCTACAGCTTCAAGCCTAGTATTACCAGTATCAACAACTTTCACATAGTCTCCAGCTTCAATCGTACAAGCATCAGTATTCAATGTCCATTCAA
>NZ_JBFFKR010000234.1:0-5455 GCF_041555295.1 Ancylomarina sp.
ATGAGTTTATGAGTTTATGAGTTTATGAGTTTATGAGTTTATGAGTTTATAGGTGCAAATTTCGGGTTTCATGCTCAGCTTTGAAAACTGATTTGAAAAAAACTAGCTTTAAACTACAGTCAAATTCCTTTACTTATACACATGTATATCAACAAGTGATCACATAAACACATCAATTACTCTTTGTTTTTACTGTCAATTGTAATGGTCACTGGGCCATCGTTAACTAAAGAAACTTGCATTTCAGCACCAAACTTTCCTCTTTGTGGCTTCTTGCCACTCTCCTTCTCCAAAGCCAATAAAAATGATTCGTATAAGGGTATCGACATCTCTGGTTTCGCAGCATTGATGTATGAAGGTCGGTTCCCTTTTTTTGTGCGGGCATGCAGTGTGAACTGGCTAATTGCTAAAATACCGCCTCCAATTTCTATTAGGGATTTATTCATAACACCCTCTTCATCGTCAAAGATTCTCAAACCACAAACCTTCTTGCAAAGCCAATCAATGTCCTCTTGTCCATCGGCATTTTCAATCCCAACCAAAATCATAAGCCCCTTCCCGATTTCTCCGATAACTTGATTCTCAACTTCTACCGAAGCCCGACTCACTCTTTGAATAACTACTCGCATGTTCTATTTCTTAATGATGCTGTGATTCTATTTTTAAAACTATGAACAGCAAAGTTAAATTTTTGTAGAAGAAGTTGTTATAACTCATCGTAAAATGAACTGTCTTTGATAAAACGAAATCACTAAACATGTCGCGTAAGCGAGTCTAAATCTTAATCGAAGACAAAGAAACCCCATGAATCAATCTAAATGGCACTTACCGATGAAACAAACTTCAGCCATGCTTTTGTTTACAAAATCCTAATCAAAACCGGAACAAGTCTGGATCAAAACTAGAACAAGCCTGGTAATATCCAGTCTTGTACCATAGTTAATCCTATATTATAAGGGCAATAAATGCCAGCAAATCCTTTTTCTGGTGTATGATACAATCGCTGTAAAACGAATTACACAATCGATTCATTCTTCAATTCCATTAAAAATTAGAAAGAGCAATTAAGACTTATCAGAATACACCTGTGCTATTAAAAACCAATCTAAATAATCACAATTCAATATTAATCAGCATATTTGTAATAAGCAATCAAAAAATTAAGCTTGATGATTTTGAACTTCTTATCTAAATCCAGAATCACAAGTCTAAAATTATAAATATCACATGTACTATTATATCAGCAATAGCAATCAAGCCGCCTTTAACCAAGCTACAGAAGAATACTTTCTGAAAAATTTCGATGAGAATTTCTATATGCTCTACCTAAACAAAGCAGCGGTGATTATTGGGAAGCATCAGAATGCTTTAGCTGAAATAAATTTGGATAAGTGCCAAGAACAGGGAATCGAAATTGTTCGTCGCCTTTCGGGAGGTGGTACTGTTTTTCATGACGAAGGAAACTTAAACTATTGCTTCATTAACGAAGGTCAAAAAGGGGAATTAATCAATTTTAGAAAATACTCACAACCTGTCATCGATGTTCTCCAGAGCTTAAATGTGAACGCCAAATTCGAAGGGAAAAGTGATTTAACCATTGATGGGATGAAATTCTCTGGTAATGCCTCCCACATCTACCGAAGTAAGGTGATGCAGCATGGCACCATGCTTTTTTCAAGTGATTTGAACCGCCTAAACAGCCTCCTAAAGGTCAACCCTCTCAAGTTTAAAGACAGAGGTATTCGATCGATTAGAAGTCGCGTAACCAATATCAGTGATCACCTCTCCACTCCACTGAGTATTGATGAACTTCAAAACAAAATCATTCAACACGTACAAAACCAATTTCCAGAAATTAAGCCTTACGAATTGACAGATTCAGATCGTGAGGCCATTAAAAAGTTGATGGAGGAAAAATATTTGAAATGGGAATGGAACTTTGGATACTCTCCAAAATACAAGATCGAAAGGTTAATTAGTTTTGCTAATGGCAATATCCTGGAGATTGAACTTGATATCGAGAAAGGCCGAATCATCAGATCTGAGATTTTGGGCAATTGCATTAAGATGGGAAACATCGTAGAACTTGAAAATAAACTACTCAACATCCCCCATCACAAAGAAAGCTTGCTCCAGGAACTGAAGCAAATCAATTTAAATGACTATTTCCTTAATTTAAAGATTGAAGAATTCATAAAAGCGATATTTTGATCTAATCACAAGCCACAAAACATCATTCATTACTATAATTAGAATAGCCTAACTGAAGTATTTCCAGAGCTTTAAGGCTTTTGATTTTCCTATACATTTTTCAAGATCATCCAGGCTCGTTTTTTTAATGTTTTCTACCGATTTAAAGGTCGTAATCAAGCTTTGCGTGGTTTTTGGGCCAATTCCAGCCACTTCATCCAGCTCAGAAGTAATAAAAGCCTTAGATCTTTTCTGCCTATGAAAGGTGATGGCAAATCGGTGAGATTCATTTCGCAAATGCTGCACCACTTTCAAACTCTCCGAATTCTTATCGAGATACAAAGGGTATGGATCTCCAGGGAAGAAAATCTCTTCCAGACGTTTTGCAATACCCACTATGGCAATCTTACCTCTTAAGTCAAGCTTCTCAAGAGCATTCAATGCAGCTCCCAATTGTCCTTTCCCACCGTCAATCACAATCATCTGAGGTAATGTCTTATCCTCCTCCAATAAACGCTTATATCGCCTATAAATGATCTCTTCCATTGAAGCGAAGTCATTGGCTCCAATCACTGTTTTAATATTAAAATGGCGGTAATCCTTTTTATAAGGTTTCGCATTTCGAAATACAACACAGGATGCCACAGGATGCTCCCCTTGAATATTCGAGTTATCAAAACACTCAATATGAACAGGCAAGTCTTTCAATCGAAAATCCTTTTTCATACCTTCCAATATTCTGTCGGAATGTTTCTTGGGCTGTATTCTCTCAAGTTGTTTCAGCTTTTCCTGTCTGAAGTACTTCACATTACGCAAAGACATGTCGAGAAGCTTCTTTTTATCGCCCCTTTGAGGAACTATAAATCCAACATTCTGCATGGACATATCCAGCTGGAAAGGCACGATGATTTCTTTTGCTGTACTCCCAAATTTTTGTCGAATCTCGACTATCCCCATCAATAAGAGTTCCGGATCACTCTCATTTAATTTCTTTTTAATTTCGATGGTGTGAGCCTGTATAATGGCGCCATTTACTACTTTTACAAAATTGACATAGGCCGTATCTTCATCAGACAAAATGGAATAAACATCAATATTATCTATAGTTGGACTAACAATCGTTGACTTACTTTTGTAATTCTCCAAAAGATCCAACTTCTCTTTGAGTTTATGGGCGTCTTCATATTTGTAATCAGCAGCAAAAGTCTGCATTTTTTCATGAAGAAAGTCAGTAACCATTCTGATATTCCCTTTGAGAATATGGCGAATTTCAGCAATGGTCTGACGGTATTCTTCAAATGTTTCCTTGCCCTCACAAGGCGCTTTACAATTTCCTATATGGTATTCCAAACAAGCCTTAAACTTCCCTTGTGAAATACTCTCCTCATTTAATTTTAGGCTACAAGTTCGCAGCTTGTACAAGCTGCGAATTAAATCCATAAGGGTTCTCACCATACGCACACTAGTGTAGGGTCCAAAATATTCAGATCCATCTTTCACCAATTGTCGGGTGATAAAAACTCTCGGGTAAGTTTCCTTTTTTATACAAATCCATGGATAAGACTTGTCATCCTTTAGGAGGATGTTATATCGAGGTTGATGCTTTTTAATTAAATTATTCTCGAGCAGAAGAGCATCCTCCTCCGTTTCGACAACAAGGTGTTTGATATCTGCAATTTTCTTTACCATCACATTCGTTTTGGCAATATCATGCACCTTATTAAAATAAGAAGCTACGCGTCGCTTTAAACGCTTCGCTTTTCCTACATATATAATTTTGTCTTGTTCATCAAAAAACTGATAAACTCCTGGCTCCTCAGGCAAGGCTGCTACAAGTTCTTTTAGGCGAATGATGTGTTTATTTTCTATCACAAATAGTAAATTCTAATGGATCAGCAAGCAATATAAACAAGACTAATCACAATACAAATCAATCAACTTAAATTGCTCGACATTGAAAAGGCCTTTATCCGAAAGTTTCAATTTAGGTATCACAAGTAAAGACATAAAAGCCAGTGTCATAAATGGTGAATGAAAGCAAGTTCCAAAACTTGTAGTAAAATCTGACAAATCTTTATAATTCAACAATAACTCTTCCCCTCTTTTATTAGACATTAAACCAGCTACTTCTAATTGAACCGAACGAGAATCAATTCCCTCATATGCGACCATTCCACCCTTCAAACCAATAAGCATATTTAGGGCATTCAACAAATCAGCATCATTCGTTCCAACTGCAATTATATTATGACTATCATGGGCGATACTGCCTGAAATTGCACCTTTTTTAAAACCAAATCCCTTTGCAAAACCAACAACAGGCTTCTCATTATTATAGCGACTCATCACAACTATTTTCAATAAGTCTTGTTTAGTATCTGATACAAATCTCCCCTGTTCAACCTTTGGACGTGATTGCATCCAACCTGTCTGCAGATCACCATCACTTACCATCATGACATGCACATCACAATCTTTGGCTTCAACCTGAATATCGTCAAGTTCTATTTGCTTGCGATAAAAATTATTCAAAAGAATCTCATTGTTACTATCGAAGAACACCTCTCCATCTTCATAAATGCATTCTCCTTTCATATAAGAAGATTTCACATTAAATGATTCAAGATTGTCAACTACAATGAAATCTGCAGAGTCTCTCACTTGAAGTAATCCTAAATCTAGGCCATAATGCTTGACCGCATTATAAGATCCAGCTCTTAATAAATTCATGATATCACAACCTTTCTCTAATCCCAACCTAATAAGATGATCTATATGTCCTCTTTCGAATAAATCATCGGGATGTGTATCATCAGTGCATAACATCACACGATCAGTATGCGTTTCTATAAGAGAATACAAAGCCTCAAAATCTTTGGCTGCACTTCCCTCTCTAATCTGTATCATCATTCCAAGACGGATCTTATTCAGAGCTTCGTCTAAGGTCGAGCATTCATGATCTGCAGAAACACCAGCGGCAACATACTTTCTAAGGTTCTCTCCGTTGACACCAGGCGCATGCCCATCAATTTTCTTCCCTAATCGTTTGGTCGCAACAATCTTTTTCATGACATCAAGATCACCTCGAATCACACCTGGATAATCCATAACTTCTGCAAGGCAAACAACCTCTTCCCTTTTCAACAAACTCTCAACCTTATTAGGTCCCAATGTGAAACCAGAAGTTTCAAATGGTGTAGCAGGAACGCAAGAAGGCACACCAAAGCGAATTTCAAGAGGTGTTTTCCTGGCATCATTTATCATG
>NZ_JBFFKR010000235.1:0-5432 GCF_041555295.1 Ancylomarina sp.
ATTAACGGGTTCTGCTTATCTTCAAATGGGTAAAGATGCAGCTGATCGTGATTTAAATGCTTACCTGATTTCTCTGGGAGCTAACTATGCTTTGTCTTCAAATTTTAAGGGGAATATTGGTTTTGAAATTCAATCAGGAACGGATACGAATGAGCAGAATGCAAATTTCGATAATAAATCATTCACACCACTTTTTGGGACCAATCATAAATTTAATGGCCATATGGACTACTTCTATGTAGGTAACCATACCGGTAATGTTGGTTTAGTCGATGCTTTTATTGGTGGTGCTTATTCTAAGGATAAAATTTCTTTTGGAGCAACACTTCATCGTTTTGCTACACAAGCTGATTTAATGTTAGCGGGAGAAAAACAAGACAGTTATTTAGGAACAGAACTTGATCTATCATTCGGATACAACTATTCTAAGTCAGTGACTTTTAAAATGGGATATTCACAAATGTTTGCTTCTGATTCAATGGAAGTGCTTAAAGGTGGAGATTCTGGAGAAGGACAATGTTGGGGATGGATGATGTTAGTATTTAAACCTAATTTTCTAAAATAATAACGGGTGTTCCTGATCCTTGGTATTTATCGAGGATCAGGAATTTTCAGTCACATTCAATCTAAGAGCCAATGGTAAAATTATTCAGATTATTAACCCCTCCACCAAAATGGAGATTTCCGGTGATGATTGTCTTGGGTGCTTTTGTCGGATTAGGAATTCATGTGCTTTATTTATCAAAGGCACTTTCTTACCTTTCTGATGATCCTAAAACTTGCGTCAACTGTCATGTTATGGCACCTCAGTATGCGACCTATCAGCATAGTTCGCACCGCGAAGTTGCCACATGTAACGATTGCCACGTACCACACAATAATGTGTTTAATAAGTACTTTTTTAAGGCAAAAGACGGTTTAAGACATGCAACAATGTTTGCCTTAAGAATGGAACCGGAAGTTATCTTTATTTTGGAAGAAGGACGCGAAGTGGTTCATAATAACTGTATTCGCTGTCACAGTCAAACATTGACTGATCCTAAACTGGCATCACAAGTTCCACAACACACACACAATACACAGGGTAGAGTGTGCTGGGATTGCCACAGAGAAGTACCCCACGGAAGGGTTAATAGCCTTTCGAGTGTACCAAACGCACGTGTACCCGTACCTTCAAGTCCAATTCCAGATTGGATGAAAGATTATTTAAAAGAAACTGATACCAAATAAAACTTAAATAAATAAACTATGAAGCCTATTAACGAATCAGTAAATAGAAGACCCTTATTGGGGTGGCTTATTTTCTTAGCTTCTCTAATTGTTGTTGTTCTTTTGGGAATTTTAGCTTCTTCGATTATGGAAAGAAGAGCTGAATCTGTTTTCGCTTACACACCACAGGTTAAGCATGACCAGTGGGAGCCTCGTAATGAGGTTTGGGGTGAGAATTTCCCTCGCGAATTTGAAACGTATTATAAGACTGCCGATACCAGCTTTAATAGCAAGTATAATGGTAATGCCATGATTGATATGTTGGAAGTTGACCCTCGTTTGGTTGTACTTTGGGCAGGTTATGGTTTCTCAAAAGACTATAATCAAGGTCGTGGTCACTATTATGCAATCGAAGACTTACAGAATACCTTACGTACTGGTGGACCAAAAACAGAGAATGATGGCCCGATGCCATCGACTTGTTGGACATGTAAATCGCCAGATGTACCTCGTTTGATGAATGAAATTGGTGTTGCTGAATTCTATAAAGGAAAATGGGCAGGTAAAGGTCACGAAGTTGTGAACCCAATTGGTTGTGCTGATTGTCATGATGCTAAAACCATGAACCTGAGAGTAACCCGTCCTGCCTTAATTGAGGCGTTCCAGCGTCAAGGAAAAAATATCGAAGATGCAACTCATCAGGAGATGCGTTCTTTAGTATGTGCTCAGTGTCACGTTGAATATTATTTCGATAAGAAAAAAGTAGAAGGTGCCAACTACCTGACTTTCCCTTGGGATAAAGGTATGGACGTTGAAGCGATGGAAGAGTATTACGACGAGATTGAGTTTAAAGATTGGACTCATAAGTTGAGTAAGGCTCCTATGTTGAAAGCTCAGCATCCTGGTTACGAAGTTTACCTAAAAGGTATTCACGCTGATCGTGGTGTTTCTTGTGCTGACTGTCATATGCCATACAAATCAGAAGGCGGTCAGAAATTTACGGATCACCATATCCAATCTCCTTTGAATAACGTAGCTAACTCATGTCAGGTTTGTCACCGTGAGGAAACTGAGAAGTTGATTAAGAACGTTTATACGCGTCAGGATCAGATTATCGAAAATCGCGATAAGCTTGAGGAACTTCTTGTTCGTGCTCACGTTGAGGCTAAGAAAGCTTGGGATTTAGGAGCTGATGAGGCAACTATGAAGCCTGTATTAATGATGATTCGTCATGCACAATGGCGTTGGGATTATGCTGCTGCTTCTCATGGTGGATCTTTCCATGCACCAACTGAAATTAGTCGTGTTGTTTCGACAGGTATCGTTCGTGCACAAGAGGCTAGAATTGCTTTGGTAAGAATCTTAAACAAGTATGGATTTACGGGTGAAGTAGCTTACCCAGATATCGCTACTAAAGCAAAAGCTCAAAAATTCATTGGTTTGGATATTGAGAAGTTAGAAGCAGAAAAAGCAGAATTTAAGAAGAACATGCTTCCAGAATGGAAAAAGAAAGCTGAGAAACGTGAAAGCGGTTATCAGGTTAAACTTTAATTTGTAATAGATATTCGATATGAAAATGCTACCCATTTAGGGTGGCATTTTTTTTTAAAATAGATGATTGATTAATCGATACCTATTTAGGTAAAGCTTGACAAATTGTTTTTTTAATGAATGTATAAAGTACAAAGCCTGGAAAATGAATTTTTGGATGAATGTACAAAGTACAAAGCTTGAGAAATTGGTTTTTTAATGAATGTATAAAGTACAAAGCCTGAAAAATGAATTTTTGGATGAATGTACAAAGTACAAAGCTTGAGAAATTGCTTTTTTAATGAATGTATAAAGTACAAAGTCTGAAAAATGAATTTTTGGATGGATGTACAAAGTACAAAGACTGAAAAATTGTTTTTTTAACGAATGTACTAAGTAGCAAGCCAAAAAATGTTTTCGGAAAATCAATAAATATTAAATCCCGACCTACGCTACTATTTTATGAAAATGACACTGAGTATTCGCAATGCTTATATTGAAAGATCTGCGATAAGGCTTATTTGTTTTATGGCCTAATAAAATGTGAAGGTCGTAAAATCCGTATTCTCTCTTTAAATTGCCTTGCACACAATTGTTTTTACATTATTATTCGTACTTTCAAGTCTTTTATTATGTGAGGGTAAAAATATCACGATAATAAGAGTTGAGAACCTTACTAAGCCTAACTATACACGCTATATGTCTATAAAGAAACCCATCTGGCAGCACCCCTTTGGATATGCTGAAAGCTTCATTATTTCATTTGGTATTTTAAGTGTCGGATTCATCCTGGAATTTATATTACCCAAAACACAGTCGAATCTGGTCTTTCCTTTAAACCTCATTTTAGGAGTCAGTTTTTTTACGCTATTAGTTCTTTCACATTTCCTTTTTAGGAAGACAAAGATCCATAAATTCTTATCGAGTATTCCGCTGACTATTGCTTTGGTTTCCAGTTTAAGTATTCTGGTTATTCTGATGGGGATTTTACCTCAGATACCGAGTAAAGAAGCTGGTTTGATTCAGCAGCTAGGCCTAAATCAGATGACCAGTTCATATCCTTTCCTGATGATCAACTTTCTTTTATTGCTTGTTCTAGGTTTTGTGAGCTTGCGAAAGACCTTTCCTTTTAAGTTCAAGAACTGGGGTTTTGTATGTAGTCATTGGGGTTTATGGATTGTGATTTTTGCTGGTGGATTAGGATCTGGCGATTTGCGTCGATTGAAAATGGATGTGTACGAAAACAAGATCGAATTGCAATCGTACGATGAAAATAAAAAGTTATACGAAATGCCTTTAGCTATTAAACTGAAGGATTTCCTAATTGATGAGTTTAATCCCAAGTTGGCCATTGTTGAAAATGAAAAGGGTTCTTTATACGAAGCTCAGAAACCATCTATGATCATGATTGAGAAAGGACTGCATTGTGACCTGCAAAGCTGGAAAATTCAGGTTGAAGAATTTTATGTGACATCGGGAAGGGCAGGGGAACGTTATTATCAATTAGCCGATTTTGGAGCTGCACCTGCTGCGAAAGTGAAAGTTGTATCTCCTCAAAATGATACGCTGCAAGGCTGGATTTCATGTGGGAGTTTCAATCGTCCCCATGAGTCTTTAAAGCTTAATGATCAGTTTTCTTTGGTAATGACAGTACCCGAACCCAAGCGATTCTCTTCTGAAGTGACATTCTACACGCCAGATGGTAAAAAGCAAGATGCCGTGCTTGAAGTGAACAAGCCTGTGACCGTAAACGGTTGGAAAATATACCAATTGAGTTACGATGATAAAATGGGACGCTATTCCGATAAATCGATTTTAGAAGTCGTTCGCGACCCTTGGCAACCCTATGTTTATCTAGGTATTTTTATGATGATGATAGGCGCTATTTATATGTTCTGGAAAGGACGAGAAAGCATCAGTGAGTAAATTGCTAGATGCAGTTTTTTATTTTCCACATCATCACATCATCACATCATCACATCATCACATCAACACATCATCACATCAACACATCACAAACCATGATTTGGTCCAACTTTATACTCGTCTTACTCAGCAGTAGTTTACTCTGGTTATTAGCTCTTATCCTTTATAAGAAGGAATTGTTGAAACGCTTATTTATTGTTCTGGGAACAGTTTGCATTGGTGCTTTTATCGCATTCTTGTGGGTGAAGCTAGAGCGTCCACCCTTGCGGACTCTGGGTGAAACGCGTTTGTGGTATGCTTTCTTTTTGCCAGCCATTGGCATGATAACCTATTTGCGTTGGCGTTATAACTGGATGCTTTTTTATAGCTTGGGTCTATCGCTACTGTTTTTAGTAATTAATTACATGCATCCTGAGAACTTTTCGAAAACGCTTATGCCAGCTCTACAGAGCCCTTGGTTTGTACCGCATGTGGTTGTGTATATTTTTGCCTATGCCTTCTTGGCTGCCTCCTCATTGGTTGCTGTTCGTGGCTTGTATCAACATTTCACCAAAACGCTCGATCGTAAAGTCATGCTCATGGCTGATAATCTCGTATATCTTGGCTTTGCTTTCTTAAGCTTAGGCCTGCTCTTCGGAGCACTATGGGCTAAAGAAGCCTGGGGACATTACTGGACTTGGGATCCCAAAGAAACCTGGGCATTGATTACCTGGTTAGGTTATTTGATCTACATCCATCGCCGCCACCACATGCCAAGTGAATTTAAA
>NZ_JBFFKR010000236.1:0-5407 GCF_041555295.1 Ancylomarina sp.
CGATATGCCCGAGGGAACAACCCTTGAGCGTACGGCAATGGTAACTAAAGAGCTTGCAGCCTATGTGGCACAGCAAAACAATGTGATGGATTACCAATCTTATGTCGGTACAGCTGCTCCAATGAATTTCAACGGTTTGGTTCGTCATTACGACTTGCGTAGGGGGGCTAATATGTCCGATATTCAGGTGAACCTGACTCACAAACACGATAGAGATGAACAATCGCATGATATTGCAAAGGCGATGCGCCCGGGCTTACAAGCCATAGGGAAGAAATTCAATGCCAATGTTAAGGTCGTTGAAGTGCCTCCTGGACCTCCTGTGATGTCAACTTTAGTTGCTGAAGTATATGGACCTAATGATCAGGAACAAATTGCGATTGCTTCTCAATTAAAAACGCTATTTAGCAAAACACCTGATGTGGTTGATGTAGATTGGTTGATTGAAGATGATCATAAAGAGTACCAGTTTGATGTGAATAAGGAGAAGGCTATGTTGGCTGGTGTAAGTACTCAACAAGTTGTTCAAACTATTGCTATGACTTTAAATGGTCAGGATGTGTCTCAGTTCTACCAAGAAAAAGAACACAATCAAATTGGCATTAATCTTCGTTTAAAAGAGGAGGAGAGGTCAAGCATAAACGATTTGAAAAAGGTGAATATTTTGACCCAAACAGGTGAGATGTTAGCCATTGGCGATATTGTTGAGATTAATGAGATTAACAAAGAGAAGAGTATTTACCGTAAAAACCAGAAGCGTGTCGTTTATGTGACAGCTGATGTGGCAGGTAAGCTTGAAAGTCCTGTTTATGGTATTATGGGCATCTCAGAAAATTTAGGTGAGATCAAAGTACCACAGGGTTTTTCTTTAACCGAGGAGTACACACAACAGCCTCTATTCGAAGATGATTATAGCCTGAAATGGGATGGCGAATGGCAAATAACCTACGAGGTATTCCGCGATTTAGGAACGGCATTTGCTGTTGTTCTACTCGTAATCTATATGCTGATAATTGGTTGGTTCCAAAACTTTAAAGTGCCATTTGTAATGATGGTTGCTATTCCTCTATCACTTATAGGTATTTTGGTTGGTCACTGGTTAATGGGTGCTTTCTTTACCGCAACATCGATGATTGGCCTGATTGCTCTGGCGGGTATTATGGTTCGGAACTCCATACTGCTCATCGACTTTATTAATCTGCGTTTGAAAGAGGGAAGTCCATTTAAGGAAGCTGTAATTGAAGCCGGAGCCGTAAGAACTACACCAATTCTATTAACAGCAGGAACTGTTGTTATTGGAGCCGTAGTGATTTTATTCGATCCAATTTTCCAAGGATTAGCCATTTCGCTAATGGGTGGAACCATAGCATCTACTTTCTTAACGCTTCTAATTGTTCCATTGATTTATTATATCACTGAAAAAAAGAATTATAAATAATACGATTTTATATTGAATCAAACGCCCCAAACTAATTAAAGCTTGGGGCGTTTTTTATGCAGTAAAACTGTAGAGTCGCAATTTATTGCGCCTGAATGGATGTATTGTGAAAATGTAGTACATTCCCTATTTATGAACCGCCTTAATAAAGGCTTCCACCTCAGGAATCCCTCCCTGATACAGAAGGTAACCATTATAAGGTTCTCTTTCTGTTATTTCATCGTTAATAGGTGTTATCATTAACTTATGCACCTCTTCCAGATCATCGGTCTGACCAAGTGCCCATCCCAGTTTGATATAGGCAACCTCAGGTAACATATTGCCACCAGGAACAATACCTCGTGACATCATTTCACGCCCGGTTTCATAAACAAACATCTGAACATAGCCCCAAATGGTTTGAAGCGTCATAAACATATACACGCCTTTTTTCTTAGCACGAGCAATGGATGGATACAGTTCTTTATTCACATGACCTAGGCCTGTCCCTATAAAAACTATGCCTTTGTAGCCACAATCAACCATGGCATCCAAAACGTCAGGTTTCATGCCTGGGTAGTAATATAACATAGTGACTTTATCACTGAAATAGGGCTTTATTGTAACATTTCTGTCTTTTCTTCTAGGCTTGTATTCTTTTTTGATGTAATCAATTTTATGACGATTGACCATAGCCAGCGGTGTATCTCCAATGGTACGGAAAGTCGATCGGTAGGAGGAGTGCATCTTACGCACACGGGTTCCTTTATGCAACAAGCCGTATTCATCCGAAGTGGGGCCAAACATACAAACCATCACCTCAGCAATATCAGAATTTCCAGCAGCAAACATGGCATGCATCAGGTTTAAAGCAGCATCGGAACTTGGCCGGTCTGACGAACGTTGCGATCCCACAATAACGATAGGAACAGGTGAGTTTTGCACCATAAAGGTTAGAGCAGCTCCCGTGTGATGCATGGTATCAGTACCATGACCAATAACAATACCATCAACACCGTTTTCAATTTCTTTCCCTATGGCTTTAGCCAGTTGTAGATACTGTTTAGGCCCCATGTTTTCACTAAATACGGCAAAGACTTTCTCGGTTGTTAAATTACAGATATCGGCCAATTCAGGCACAGCACCATATAGTTCTCCTGGCGAGAAAGCAGGAATAACAGCTCCTGTTCTATAATCCAGTCGCGAGGCAATAGTACCTCCCGTACCAAATAATTTGACACTAGGCAGACCTTCAGTAAAAGGAAACTCTTTTTCGGGTATTTTATAATTGGCCTTTTTGTAGCCAGTTTCCTTCATGTCAGTTATGGTGATGATATCAACACCAATATTATAACCCGTTATAATTTTTAAAACAATATGCTGATCGTCATCATTTTCCGATCGAGGTAGAATGGTGCCTTCAAAATCGCCACGTATTGTGATAATTTTTGCGGTTCCCCAAACTCTCACATTATATTTTTTGAGTACTTCTAGCGCACCTCCCTTGTATCCTTGAAAAATATCTTCCATAATAGTAGACTAATTAATAGCTTTTTCAATTTTAGTTTTCAATTCGCTTAAGGCTAAATTTCCTGTAGCCTGCTTATGAAGCTGGCCCATAATCCAATCAACGGTTTTCTTTTTATCCGTTTTACCATTGGTCTCTTTGAATTTTTCATTCAGATAATTAACGGGAGCTAATAATTCCTCAAGGCTTTTTTTCTTAAAATTAATGCTGGTCAGAATCGAAGAGAAATCCATATTAGGATGCTCAATTAACACAGGCATCATCAGCTTGGAAATGGCATAATGAAGTTTGTTCTCTTGTATGTATTTAAACATTTTTACAATGCGATTGTATTTAAAGTCTTCATGCTTTTTGTATTTCCCTTCTACATATTTCAAGTTATGCGCGAAGAAGGTTCCAATAAATTTGGCAGGGATCTTTAGTTTTTCGATTTTCTCGATAACCGGAACTAAATTGTTCCTTAAGATATAATGATCGGCATCAGTTGGGATGCCCCAATTGCGGAGTTGCTCATAACGTTTGGAAATATCAACGGGTAAATTCTTGTCCAGACTTTCGATATAAGAAAGTGGTAATGGGATAGGAGCCGAATCCGTATCAGGATACATTCTATCTGCTCCTGGCAGTACTCTTTCAAATATGGTAGTCCCATCCTTAAAGGATTTACGAGTTTCCTCAGGAATCGTATCGAATGCCATGGTGCATCTTTCTTCAATGGTTTCCATAGCCGTAGGAATATCCTCTTTTAGTCCCCAGAAGATAATTTGAGCATCGGTTTCACCCGCATTTAAAAGCTCTTTAATTTTATCAAAGTCAGCTTTTATGCTCGTACCATCAATCTCTTCCGAATGAATCATATTAGGCTTCTCGATACAAGCAATAACCTTTAATCGATCAGCAATTTCGTTGGCAAAGCATTGGCTGGGTTGAGTGAAATGAGATAGAATGCCCTGAAAACCTTCCAAATTAACAGCATACACTTCCATATCGGTAAAAACCATATCTGCTATCAGCTTATTTTCCAATGCGTCAGGATCAATCTTTATACTCTTGATTTTCCACGTCTCCTGATTCTTAACCTGATCTTTAAGCAGTTTTTGAACATGGATCAAGGCCCACTGACGGAAAGCTTCATTATGAGAAAGTTCTGGTATCCACTTATTATGGGCAACACCCTTTATCTCCACACGAGTACCGCCTTTACAGCTCACATTAACATCTTCGCGACCAGCGCCCATGCCTGTACGAACTTTGCCTGTACTTCGATTAAGAAAACGGATGTATTCCGCAGCTTCTCTTAATTCATCAGGGGTTTCACAATCGGGATAGGTAACAGTCTCGATCAGTGGCATGCCCAAACGATCGGTTTTATACACACGTTTGTGGCCTATATCCGAAATTTCTCTACAGGAATCTTCTTCTATACTCAACTGGATTAAACGAACTTTCTTATTCTTCAACTGAATATGGCCTTCAACACCAAGAATAGCTGTTCTCTGGAAACCTGCGGGGATACTGCCATCCAAATATTGCTTACGCGTGATATGCACTTCGCCCACAATATTAAGATTGGAAAGCAAAGAGATTTCAAGGGCATATTCCAAAGCCTCCTTATTAATAATAAAAGGGGGGGTGTCGTCAATTTCGTAGGTACAAGCCGAATTGTTGTTTAAACGATAAGTAATCTCTTTTCTGGTTTTAAACTCCATTAAAGCGGTTCCATCGTATTCGCCAAGTTCCGATAAGGTAGGACGCATATGGCGAATAATTTCGGCATCATAATCCTTATGGTCATGCAATAGACCAGCTGGACAATGACAAAAGAGTTTTTTTTCGGTTTTGAGCTGCTGATGGACTTCCAAACCAGACATAAATCCGATTCGTTTGTAATCCTTTTCTGTCGCTTCTTTTCTGGAGACATACCCTATGGTTTTTCGGGTATTCTGGTAGTTTTTTACTGGGTTAAATTTAGGCATAGTGGGTTTTAATTTTGGAAGCCATAAGGTAGATAAGATTATTAAGTTTAGCAAGCCTGTATTATAGAATTGGCTAATAATTAACTGCTTATAGAGCTATGAAAAGATGACCAAATTTGACAGAAGAAAGGCATGCTCTGACCTGATAGAATATTTGGAGCATTTTAAGAGGCATGCACTAAGGCGTATTTTAAAATCGATATAAGTAACGAAGCCCACATTTAACCTTCATCATATTTATATAACCTTAGAGACATCCAATTTGGACGTCTTGTATCAGTAAATCGGAGCACAATATTTTGTGTCTATCCTATATCCGCAAGAATAAATAAAATGGCAGGAAAAAAGTTTTAAGAATGTATATCCTTACGAAAGAACTGAATAAAACGATAAACTATTCTAAAGCCCCCAAACGCATTCAAGCTTGGGGGGGCTTTAGTTTTCCATACATGTTAAATAATAAAAAAGGTAAAAATAATTTTGTTA
>NZ_JBFFKR010000237.1:0-5392 GCF_041555295.1 Ancylomarina sp.
GATGATTACCCATTTCATGAAATCCTTATTTAGCATTGTGATGATTTGAGAGGTTTTAGCTCCGTTAACTTTACGAATTCCGATTTCTTTCCTTTTTAGGAATATGGCATTTAGTACCATACCTAACAAGCCCATAATTGACAAAACAATGGCTAACAAAGAAAATGCACTGATCAACTTAACCTGCTGTTGTTCCTTTTTATAGAAATGTTTGACCTGGTCGGTTAGTGCATAAATATTTACAATCACATCTGGTGATAATTCTTTAAAAAATTGGTTGAGCTTTTTTCTGACTTCATCATTATTAAATCCAGTAGTTTTAATGGCAAGCAAGCTCATATTTTGAGGATGTTGCTGAAGAATGACCATAGGTTGAATCTGAGAGTGAAATGAATGACTAATGAAATTCTTAACAATCCCGCGTACTTTAAACCCGTTAAACGCTTCGCCCACTTTTAGATTATATTTCTTTGCCGCAAACTCGTTAAATATGATGTTGTTTTTACGATATTCATTGAAGTCCTTTCCATCAATAAATTCGATTTTGAGAAGATCCAACATTCCTTTTCCAGTAAACAAGCCATCAAATTGAACTTCATTGTTTTCATACATAAAACCAATTGATGCATTTGTCATGTTTGGAGGAATCAAAAGTGAACCCGCTGTAGATATAACACCAGGTATTTTTTCAATTTCGTTGGTAATTGCCTGGTGTTTCTTGCTTAATTCACGAGAGTTAAGTTCACAAACAATAACATTTTCAGTTTCAATATTCTTGGAACTTGTCTGAGCATAATGCAACTGTTTCTTTATTGTTAGTACACCAGTAACAAGAATAATAAAGATTGCAAAATGTATACTTAGGACAGAATTAGTCCAACCTTTCCTTTTCGATGAATTCAATTTTAGTCCTTTAATTAGATCAACTGAAGATCGTCTTGTAATAGTTAAGCCGATTATAATGCCCGAAATTGCCCCTGTTACAATCACAACCAAGAATAACAACAACCATGATTGCCATATCATAAAAACGTCTACGTTTAAAGTACATTCAAGCGTCTCATTTATAAAAGAGAAACCTAAAACAACAACCAGTGACGCAGGAAGTAAACTAATGACTGAAAGCATATTTGATTCCAACAAAACTTGTTTAAGAATACATTTAATTGAAGCACCCATAGCTTTTTGAACCCCAAAATCTTTCAGGCTGTTTTCCATTTTTGCTTTCGTCAGAAACACGTAGTTCACAATGGCAATCAGTAGAATAAATAGGGAAATAACAAGTAAATATTTCAGTTGCGTAGGGTTTCCATTTCGAGTTTCAATTCTTTCATTTAAATCAGATGATTGCAGGTAGATATCAGTAACAAGTTGCAAATCGTAATCCTGTTCCTTCCTCGTTTCATTAACCGTTTTATTTTTATATGTCTGCATATGACGCAAGACGTTTTCAGGCTCAGCTTTTTTATTCAAACGCAGGTAGGTTTCAAATAAAAAATGATCCCAGTCTTTAAAATCCTCAGAAACACGTCTGTATTCCTCGAAATGTCGTTGACTATGCCCAATGGATTCTATCATTAAATCCAAATGACAAATGAAATTGGGATATAATCTGGAATTTTGAGGGAAATCTTCATACACACCGCAAACCGTTAATGGTAAAAATTGATTGTTAATCTTCACCTGAAGAATCTCATTAATGGGATTAATCTCTTTAAAATACTTATTGGCAATTGAAGCAGAAATACATATTTCTCTTTCTGATAGGAAAGTGTTTCCCTTAAGGATTTTAATACCCAAACAAGAAAAGAGCGAAGTGTCGGCATAGGCGAATCGTTTATCTTTCACAAAATCTTTTTGGGAATTTTTCAATTCTACATCCGAATCCTGAAAGTACCTGAAGTAATTGTTAACAAGAGGTATTTCCTCTTGTACTGTACTACCCAATGGGTAAGAAGTTAGACTCTCAGATCCTTGCAGAACCCGATACAAGTTCTCTTTTTGGGGAATAAAACTATCGAAAGAATTCTCGTGAATGTAAAGTAAACTCAATAGAAAAACACATCCCAAACCAATTCCTAATCCTAGTATGCTAATGATAGATTGGACTTTATTCTTTAGGATACTACGAATTGATAATTTTAGGCTAATTGGCCAGTTCATATAGGAGTTTTTACGTGGTTAGTATTGTATTTAGATATTACTGCAAGTGATTTGAGCTTTTACTCATACCTCAAACTCTCCACAGGGTTCCGTGTGGCCGCTCGCCAAGATTGTAAGGAAACTGTAAGCAGAGCAATACCCATAGCTATAAAGCCAGCTAAGGCAAATATCCACCAAGAAAGTTCTGTTTTATAAGCAAAGTTTTCGAGCCATTTATTCATGGCGTAGTAGGCAATAGGGCTAGCTATAACGAAGGCAATTCCCACCCATTTAATGAAATCCTTATTTAGCATTTTTACAATTTCAAAGGTTTTTGCTCCATTGATTTTGCGAATCCCAATCTCTTTAGTGCGCGTTTCCAAAACAAAAATGGTGAGACTAATTAGGCCTAGACAAGAAAGAATAAGAGAAATAATAGTTGAAAAATTTAGAATCTGCTGGAACTGTTTTTCCTTTTTATATAAGGCTCCCCACGAAGTATCCATGAATTTAATATTTAAGGGGAAATTAGGTGAAAACTTATTCCATACATTTTTAAGTGAATTGATACTTTGATCAAAAGCTTTCCCATTTACAGCGTTCATTTTCAAATAGGCCACTTCACTAGCATCTCCTGCGCTCATAAAACCGGCAGCTCTGATAGGCACATGCATCGATTCAAAATTAAAATCTCTCGCCACCGCGATTATTTTACCTGTATTAGGCTTACCCATATCAAATCGAACATCCTCTAGCTTATCTATATTAAACTCCTTAAAAGCTGTTTCATTGAGAATCCAATCATCAGAATCCGTAGAGTGATCACTAAACTGACTTCCTCTTATTAAATCAATTCCAAAGAATTTAAAGAAGTTTGGACTCACAAAGAAATTCGCTACGCCAACCTCTTGTTTAACACCTTTATTTAATAAATCTAAACCCCAATTTTGTTGATTATAACCCAATAAACCTGACGAAAAAGTAATGTCTTCAATTCCAGGTATTTTCTTTATTTCATTCTTAAAAGCAAGAATATTCTGCTGTAATTGAGCATTAGTGGTTGTAAAAACGATGTTTTCTTTTTTAAACCCAGGATTCAAATTATTAAGTAGATTGTTCTGTTTGTTAATAAAAATAATGCTTGCTATAAGCACAATCGATATTGTAAACTGAAAGACAAGTAAGATATTTCTCAAAATATCTTGGTTATCTGTGCTTACAGAATTTTTCAACAGTAAAGTCGTTCGATATTTACTAAGAATATAGCCCGGAATAAAGCCTGTAATACAGATGGTAAAAAGCAATATCACAAGAAACAAAATGAGATTCCTCTGTGAAAAAATGTCTTGAAAAGTGAAATTCGATTCAGTTAAATAGTTCAAGCCGCCAAGTGAATAATAAATCAACAGAACAGATATTAGCGTTGTTACAACTAAAACTAGAGCCGATTCTGTTACAAGGAGTTCAATAATTTTGTTCCTTTTACTACCTAATGTTTTTAAAACGCCAATGTTTTTAATGCGCTTCAATTTTTGGGCTGTAACAAGATTTACGTAGTTTATACAAGCTAGTATAAGAATCAGAGATCCAATAATTTGAATAATAATTAAGCTTAAGTAATTTCCGTGCTTTAATTCCCTAATTTCCGGAAGATCTGTATAAGCTTTAATAAATGGGAATAGACTGAATAATGCTCTTTCTTTATAATGCTCTGGAACTCCAGTTAAGGGGATATTAGCCAATTTATCTTTCACAATAATATCGGATACATGATCGCTAAGCCTAAAAAAGGATGAATAATTCTGCGAACCCCAATTTTTCATCGAGTTATCATACCACCCTATCTTGCGATTGGTTTCTACTGACAAAACAGCATCAAAATCCCATGAAGAGTTGTGAGGTAAGTCTTTTATAACAGCACTAACCTCAAGTAATTCATTTTGTAAATTGGTGGCATTATACATGATTTCTTTACCAACAGGATTTTCAGCACCAAACAACTTTTGCGAAAGAGATTGAGTCAAGACTATTTTATTGCTACCTGATAAAGCCGTTGTCGGTTCACCAAAAACAGATTCAAACTGAAAAACTTGAAAAAACATGGAATCTGCTACTAATAGATGCTCTATTTTAAAATCAGCACCATTATTGTTCACAAAAACTTGAGGAGAATATTCAAATTGAGCAAATGTAATACTTGAGATTTCTGGAATTTCCTGACGAATATATTCCGCCATTCTCGATGAAGTATGTGGACTAGTATGTGTTGTCAGAACATAAACATTATTGATTTCAGGAATAAACTCATCCATCGTTTGTTCCTTATGCACATACGAAAAGGTTAACATGCTAATACTAATGCCCAATGCAAGACCACTAATATTGATCGCTGTTACAAGCTTGTTTTTCAGTAAATTCCTGAAAGACATTTTAATGTTATGTAGGTTCATTCTGTTTGTTTATAGTAATTTATTCATACCTCAAACTCTCCACCGGATTCCTCGTGGCAGCTCTCAACGATTACAGCGAAACTGTTAGTAAAGCAATTCTCATAGTACTGATTTTTAACAGAGTAAAAATCGACTATCGACACATAGAGTGAGTTATCTATATTTGAGCATGCTCCTCAACCAAAACCTCTTCAGTAACAACCTTTCCATCGAATAAATTGATAATTCTATGAGAATAACCCGCATCTTTTATGGAGTGAGTTACCATGATAATCGTTGTACCTTCTCTATTCAGTTCAGTCAATAATTGCATCACTTCCTGTCCATTTTTAGAATCGAGGTTACCAGTAGGCTCATCGGCAAGTATTAATCCTGGGTTAGAAACCACTGCTCTTGCTATAGCTACTCGTTGTTGCTGACCACCTGATAACTGCTGTGGGTAGTGTTGTGCACGATGACTCATATTCATTCTATCAAGAACCTTAGTCACCATTTCTTTACGTTTCTTGCTACTAAATCCCTGATAAACCAATGGCATTTCAACATTCTCGAACACATTCAGTTCATCAATCAAATTGAAACTCTGAAATACAAAGCCCACATTTCCTTTTCTTAAGTCGGTGCGCTGCCCTTCTTTTAAGCCAGCAACTTTGGTATCTTTAAAAGTGTATTGTCCTTCAGAGGGATTGTCCAATAAACCCAGAATATTTAAAAGGGTCGATTTACCGCAACCCGAAGGCCCCATAATGGCAACGAACTCCCCTTTTTTGATTCTCAAATTGATGTTATTCAGAGCTAAA
>NZ_JBFFKR010000238.1:0-5388 GCF_041555295.1 Ancylomarina sp.
ATTTTGGTTGAAGGCTGGAACACAGGTTGGGAGCACTGGATTGGTTTTGAAGACCGCGAAGGTGTATTCGATTTTGTGACTCCATATGAGGATTACGATTTAAAAGAAGTGGTTCGCTATGGAAAAGAAAAAGGCGTGGAGCTGATTATGCACCATGAGACTTCTGCTGCACCGCGTACCTACGATCAGCAAATGGATAGTGCTTATCATTTAATGAACTCATTAGGTATTCATTCGGTTAAGACTGGCTATGTAGGTAAGTTAATCCCTAAAGGGGAATTTCACCACGGACAGTGGATGGTGAACCATTACCGTCGTGCTTTGGAAATTGGAGCAAAATATAAGGTGGCTGTGAATGCTCACGAGCCGATTAAAGCAACGGGTTTACGTCGAACTTACCCTAATGCGATTGCTCGTGAAGGTTTGCGTGGTCAGGAATTTAATGCTTGGTCAAGCGATGGAGGAAATCCTGCAGAACACCTGCCAATTGTAGCTTTCACTCGTATGTTAGCTGGACCGATTGATTACACCCCTGGTATTTTCAATATCAAACTAAACCCTCATAAAGCCGACAATCAGGTGAATACGACTTTGGCGCATCAGTTAGCCTTATATGTGGTGTTGAACAGTCCTATTCAGATGGTGCCTGATTTAATCGAGAACTATAAAGGACATCCGGCTTTTCAGTTTATCCGCGATGTTGTGGTTAATTGGGAACAATCTAAAGTTCTAAATGGTGAGATCGGTGACTTTGTAACAATTGCCCGTCAGGATAGAGCTTCGAACAATTGGTTTGTGGGTGCTATTAGCGACGAGAAGGCTAGGAATATGAGTATTAAACTTGATTTTCTTCCAGAGGGTAAAAAATATAAAGCGACTCTTTATTTAGATGGCGATAAGGCGCATTGGGATAAAAACCCTACCGATTATAAAATTGAAGAGCAAGTTGTTGATGCCAAGTCAATACTTGACTTGCACTTAGCAGCAGGTGGTGGCGCAGCAATCTCTTTGATTGAAGTGCAATAAAGGTTAAAGGTTAAAGGTTAAAGGTTAAAGGTTAAAGGTTAAAGGTTAAAGGTTGCGAATCAGCAATTTTTTAATCAATTCATCACCGAAACTGAAATAATTTAAAGATCTCGTTCGATCCGATTTTTTATCGGATTTAATCCCAACAGTATGTCATGTGCTGTTGGGATTTTTTATGCTGTTAATTTGATTATCCAAGTAAGATTATGAACTCTTGTAATAATAGTTGTGAATATTGATAGCCCACTAATTTATCCAATAGGTATTATTAGATATTTGGGTCAATATAATATAAATGCTTGCGAACCCGTCCTGGAATACTGGTAGTGAGAGAGTGAAGAAAAACAGGAACTCATACTAAAGGCCTGCTTTTCCGGGTTTATTAGATCTTTTTTTTGGGCGAAGGCTCCACTAATCGGGCGGGTGTTCCGCGAAATCGGGCGGGTGTTCCACTAATCGGGCGGGTGTTCCGCGAAATCGGGCGGGTGTTCCGCGAAATCGGGCGGGCGTTCCGCAAACTCGGGCGGGCATTCCGCAAAGTCGGGCGGGCGTTCCGCGAACTCGGGCGAGCAATTTCCGAAAAGGGCGGATGTTCCTATTTTTGGGCGAAGCATGCGCGAAATGGATGATATCTGTTTCTGCTTCATTTGCCTTTCGCCCGATACTATTAATGGTGTTTACAGGTCGTTTAGACTAATTCACGTCCTTTTGAAAGACGTTCTTCATTGGCGCGCGGCTCGTTCTGAGCTTGCTGCCCCTTGTTCTCAATTTCTCAGATCAGGTCTTCAACCGATGAGCCCTGATCTGTATTGCAATGTCATCTAATCTTTTCGAACTCTGGTAATAATATTTGTGAATAATGATAGCCCACTAATTAATCCAATCGGTATAAGTTTATATGCTTAACCAGATGAAAAAAGCTCCCTCGTTTTATCGAGAGAGCTTTTCGGAATATAATGAATCTGATGTGGATTTTAGTTTTCGATAGTTTTAATCTCAAATCTGAAATCTCATATCTATTTCTAGGTATATAATTCTTTCAAACGGTTCGCCATGCTTTCAGCGATAACTTCACATTGGTTGTAATCTTTATTAGCAGGAGCGCAAAGAGCTTCAGCAGGTTCTGCAACAACTTCCCATTTAATGGCTTCAGCAAATTTGCTTAGTGTGCGAACACCTCCGCCACCCCAGGCTTTAGATCCGAAAATACCTAACACGTGGTTTTTAACCGCCATATTCTGCAATTCGTGAACAAGAGTTTCCATAGCTGGGAAAAGGCCACCATTGTAGGCACATGATCCTAAAATAACACCACGGAAACGGAAAATATCGTTAATGATATATGAAGGATGTGTTTTAGAAGCATCGTGAATTCTGATCTTTTTGATACCGCGCTTAACCAATTGGCGAGCAATATTGTCAGCCATCTTCTCAGTATTACCATACATCGAAGAGAATACAATCACAACACCTTCGTCAGTTTCATACTTACTCCATTTGTCGTATTTCGCAATGATATCGGCAACATGTGTTCTCCAGATAGGACCGTGAGTCGCGCAAATCATTTTAATATCTAAACCACCTAATTTCTTAAGAGCTTGCTGTGTTGGGCTACCATATTTTCCTACAATATTTGAGTAGTAACGGCTGATTTCTTCTTCAAGATAATCAAGATCCAACTCATCGTCGAAAATACCTCCATCTAAAGTACCAAAAGCACCAAAAGCATCACCAGAGAAAAGAATACCTTTTGTGGATTCAAAAGTGACCATAGTTTCAGGCCAGTGCAACATCGGAACCATAGCAAAGTTCAGCTTATGCTCACCCAAATCAATAGAATCGCCTTCTTTTACCTCAAGCAAGTTTTCTGAGATACCATAAAAACCTTTCAACATTGGAAAAGTCTTCTTGTTCCCAACAATCTGCATATTAGGGTAACGCTCCGTTAATGAACGAATCGATCCTGAATGATCAGGCTCCATATGGTTCACAATTAGGTAATCTGCCTGACGTCCATCTAATACCGCTTCGATATTATCAAGGTACTCATCCATAGCCCCTTTTTCAACGGTATCAATAATTGCTATTTTCTCGTCAACAATAACATACGAATTGTATGCGACTCCCTTAGGAATAGGCCAATAATTTTCGAAAAGATGAGTTCTTCTGTCATTACATCCTACCCAATAAATTTTATCGCTAATGTTAACTCTGTTGTGCATGCTTAAAGATTTATATGTTTTGAATATTGTTATCTTTTTTTTAATCTGAATTTAAGCATAAATAATGTGAGTCTAAGACCTGCTAAGTATGCTTGCTTTCAGAGCACAAAAGTAATATTATTTTTTTTTCTTAAAAGGATAAAAATGTCTTTTATCAGTAATGGAATGAATGTGAAAGAGTGTAAAGTATTGGTAGTTAGAGTAAGTTTGATATTTGTGCTTATTTATATGCTTAATGAATAAGTTTACTGCTGCATTAGGCGTATTAATGACTGTCTATTAATAATCTTAATCTCACGACGATTGACTTCTATCATGCCTTCTTGCTCCATTTCTTTTAGACTACGAGCAAAGGATGGGCGAGTCACGCCAAAGAACTGTGCCATCTCAGCTTGTGATTTAGGAAGTTCAATTTTGTCTTTATCTGGTGCAGCTTGTTTTAATATGAAGTTGGCAAGCTTGCCTTTAATCGTCTTAAAACTTAAAAAGAGAAGTTTCTGAGCTAAGAATTGAGAACGATTTGAAATGGAATTAAGATAGTTAACCAAGAAAACTTTGTTGTCCTGAAAAAGCTCAATGACTGATTGTTTATCAAGGAAAAAGATCTCAACATCAGCATTGGCAGTAACATTCACTGGAAACTGATTTTTCTGTCCAAAAAGAAAAGCTGAAGCAATAGGGTAGGGCGCCATAATATCTTCAATCTTAATGGTTTTTCCCGAAGGATCGAGCATTTCACCTTTTACACTTCCCTTTAGAACGATCATTAAGTTTTCGCAACGATCTTCACGGAAAGCCACCATATCTCCCTTTTGATATTTTCGTATACGGTATTGAATCTTTTCGAGAATAAGCTCCATTTCTTCGGCACTGATGCCTCTAAAAACGGGTGATTGTATCAGTTGTTGACTTAGCATTTTCAATGTTATAAATTCAAGACTAAGATATCTTTATTTTTTTATTCGTAGGTCTGAGAAGTAAAAAAAGCGACTCATTTTAGATGAATCGCTTTATTTGAAATGTATAGTGATGTATTTTAATTCGAATACTGATCGATAATTAATTTGATTGCTCGCTGACAAGCTGGGCAAAATTTATCGTGACGCGTAAACATGATACAATTGGAAGCACTACGATATAATCCTTTCGACTTATATTGTGCCCCTTCAAAAGCACCAACTTTACCACTGTGTTTCATATTAGCCAATAGTTCATCATCCCAGGTTCTTTTCTTAATGAAGAAATCTTCCATCACCTTTTCGTCAACCTTGGCTTTACGCATTTCTACACGTTTTTTCTGAACAGCAATACTGTGCTCGTCATACTTATCCTTTTCCCATGGTGTTGGAATTGGTGTGCCAGGTGTTACAATATCTTTCCACTTTATAGTTTTTGGATCAGCATTGGCAGTTACATTCAACTCCCAGGGTTCCTGGTGATTTGCATCCATTTCGTAAGCTGTTGCCGATGTGTAATATTCATCAGCTAAGTCAGCAAAGTGATGTCCAAATTCGTGTACAAATAAGTATTCCTGGAAAGCATTATTAACCGCTGCAGTTATATACAAGTTGTAAATACCGCCACCACCATAAATGGAATCGTTCATTAAAATAGCAGTGAATTCGTAAGGTACAGCCGCTGCTGCGTTACGAATAGTTTTGTTATCGTAACCTAATGCATATCGCTCAGAATCAAAAGCACCATAAGTCACTGAAAGGGCAGAGCGTGTATGAATATCCTGATGAGGATGATTCACACCAGAATCTGGAGATGGTGTTTCTACCGCTCTGATTGAGAATTTATCTTTAAAAGAAGCATAAGGTTCTGTATTTAAAAGAACCTCTGCAAAACGCTGAGCATCTTTCTTGAATTTAGCCATATCTTCCTTGGCATATCCTTCACCCAATACCACGATGTCAACCTGATTTTCAGGCTTGCCGTTCACAACAATATCAACTGTATTGTAATGATTTGTAACAGGGTTTGTGAAGGCACGGTGATGTTTAGGATTTACCTTATAAGTCCAAACTGGGTCGAAACCATTTTTAATATTACGTTTTGAGATAGTAACATTAACTTCCTCTTTAGGCCAGGGAAAACGAAGAGATTCGTGGAAGCTTCCCCATTCAGTATCAGCTTC
>NZ_JBFFKR010000239.1:0-5343 GCF_041555295.1 Ancylomarina sp.
GGATTTAAGTTCAAATACGAAATGCTTAATTATGAAGGTGGAGATCCTAACCTATCAACTCCTGATGGTGCAGGAAATTACACAATCAAATTTAGCTTAGCAAACAGAACTTTAATATTTACTAAGAATTAAATACAAACTAAAAATCACGGGAATACTCTTCCCGTGATTTTTTTATAATAATATTTCATAACTTACAAGTAAGGCTTTAAAATCAGCCAACTGCCAACAAAAATCAACTCTCGTTTATGAAAAAACTCTACTCCATATTCATTCTTCTACTACTAATTCTTAGCTCTCAGCTAACATGGAGTCAGGTCGTCACCACTGTCCCAGCCTTCCCTACCGAAAATTCTGAGGTGACCATTACTTTTGATGCCTCCCAAGGTAATCAAGGACTAAAAGATTTTACAGGAGATGTATATGCCCACACCGGCGTTATTACTGACAAAAGTACATCAGGCAGCGATTGGAAATACGTTATTAGTGATTGGGCTGTTAATGTTGATAAGATTAAACTCACCAGTTTGGGTAACAACAAATGGGAACTAAAAATTACACCTGATGTTCGCAGCTATTATAATGTTCCCACAGCTGAAGAGATTCAAAAAATGGCCTTTGTATTTAGAAATGCAGATGGTTCAATAGTCGGTAAAGATACTGGCGATAATGATATTTTTGTAGATATTAGTACTGAAGGTTTAAATGTTGGCTTTACAAGTCCTGTAAATAATAGTATCATTGAGAAATC
This sequence comes from Ancylomarina sp., assembly GCF_041555295.1. Classification (NCBI taxonomy): domain Bacteria; kingdom Pseudomonadati; phylum Bacteroidota; class Bacteroidia; order Marinilabiliales; family Marinifilaceae; genus Ancylomarina; species Ancylomarina sp. Next base: position 752 of record NZ_JBFFKR010000239.1, read on the forward strand.
TACAGAATTTACCGTTAGCATTAATTCTGCAGCAAGTGAGAATCTTCAACTATTTGTAGATGGTGCTCTTGATGAAACAACCACTACAAGCTCAATTAGTAAAATTTTTAATTATACAACGGCTGGCGATCATGAATTTGTAGCAATTGCAACAGCAGCCGGTGAAGAAAAACGTGATACAATTAATTTTGTCATCAAACAGGAGACTCAAACTGTAACAAGACCATCTGTACTTAAAGATGGGATCAACTACATATCAACGACTTCAGTCAATCTGCAACTGTATGCCCCAAATAAAGAGTATATTTATATCATAGGTGATTTCAACAATTGGTTACTTAGTAATAGCTATCAAATGAAAAAGGATGGAGACTACTTTTGGTTTAGCATTGATGGTTTAACTCCAGGAAAGGAATACATTTTCCAATACCTAATTGATGGAGAAATTAAAATTGCTGATCCCTATGCTGACAAATTACTCGATCCTTGGAACGATCAATATATTTCATCCAGCACATATCCCAACCTGATTGCTTATCCTAGCTCAAAAACAAGCGAGTTTGCATCAGTTCTCCAGACTGCACAAACAGCTTACACTTGGAGCGATACAGAGTTCACAATGCCTGATCATGATGATCTTGTGATATATGAACTTTTAATTCGTGATTTCACCGAAGCTGGTAATATTAAGACTGTAACGGATACCCTTGATTACCTGCAAAGACTTGGTGTGAATGCAATTGAACTGATGCCTTTCAACGAATTTGAGGGTAATGATTCATGGGGGTATAATCCTGCCTTTTATTTTGCGCCTGATAAGGCTTATGGAACAAAGAATGATTACAAAGATTTCATTAACGAATGTCATAAGCGCGGTATTGCTGTACTCATGGATATGGTATTAAACCATTCTTTTGGTCAATCTCCATTCTTCAGAATGTACGAAGAAGGTGGTAAACCAAGTTCTGATAATCCATGGTATAACAGAGAGCATAATTTTGAAAATACTGATGCACACTGGGGAGCCGATTTCAACCACGAAAGTCTAGAAACTCAAAAATTAGTCGATCGTATCAATACCTATTGGATTGATGAGTATCATATCGATGGTTACCGTTTCGATTTCACAAAAGGTTTTTCAAATACTTACCACGATTTAAGTGATCCTTGGGCAAGTAATTATGACGCCGACCGTATTCGCTTACTTAAACGAATGGCTGATAAAATTTGGGCAGAAAACGATAAAGCCTTCATTAGCTTTGAACATTTAGCTGATAACTATGAAGAAAAAGAGCTTGCTGCTTATGGTATACACCTTTGGGGAAATGCCAATGGTAATTACAGTGAAGCCACAATGGGCTATAATGAGAGTGGAAAGTCAGACTTAAGCTGGACATCATGGAAAAATCGTGAATGGGTAGCACCTAGACTGATCTCTTATATGGAAAGTCACGATGAAGAAAGGGTGATGGTTAAAAACCTCCAATTTGGTAATTCTTTCGAAAATTATAATGTCAAAGAGCTTTCTACTGCCCTTTCAAGAATAGAAACTGCCGGCGCTATCTTCTTTGCAACTCCTGGGCCTAAAATGATATGGCAATTTGGCGAGTTAGGTTACGATATTTCGATTGATGAAAATGGCCGTACAGGTAAAAAACCTATCAAATGGGATTATCTCGATGATTCTAATCGTTTGCACCTCTATCAAGTCTTTTCAGCCCTCATCAAGCTAAAAACGCAAGAGGTAGCCTTTTCATCTGAAGATTATAATCTAAACGTAGCAGGGGCTTTAAAACGTGTTGAAATCAATCATGCAGACATGGATGTTCGAGTGATTGCCAACTTTGATGTTAAAGCTGGTTCAATTACACCAAATTTCAGTCAAACAGGTACTTGGTACGATTATTTTACGGGAACTGAAGTTTCTGTTAGTGATGTAAATATGAATGTGAATTTAGCAGCTGGTGAATATCGAATATATACCACAAAACAACTTGAGACACCTGTAATTCCTTCAGCGCCTATTGCAAGCGACTTAGTCATTACTGGTGAATTCATACAAGATGCTATTTTAACAGCTTCGTACACTTATTTTGATACTAATGGAGATACTGAAGGGAATTCTATTATCCAATGGTATCTTGCAAGTGATCAATCAGGGACTAACGAAACGGCTATTCAGGGAGCAAACCGTCTCGAATACACAATTTTGCGTCAGAATGTTGGTCGATATATACGTTTTGCTGTAACGCCTGTTGCTACAAGTGGTGACATGCTTACTGGAAATAAAGTTTATTCAGCCTATTCTCAAGCAATAGACTATTCAACAGGTATTGAGGATGTTTTAGATGAAGAATTGAGCTTATACCCTAATCCTGTTAAAGACCTACTGCACTTGGATAATTTAAAACAAGTGAAACGTATCAGTCTATATAGCCTTACAGGAAAAACGATGCTTTATAAGCACAATCCTGATAGTAATGAAATTCTAGATCTCAGCTTCTTAAATCAAGGTATCTATATCATTGTTTTTGATCTTGAAGATGGAAATCAATTAACGAGAAAAATAATAAAGCAATAATTATATTTTATAAATTTGAAATCCCACTTAGCTAAATAGTTAAGTGGGATTTTTTTTTGTCTACTTAAATAGACAATTCCTCTTAGACACAATGAGATCTGAATATATTTATATTTTTTAACAACCTATCTAGATATTTGAATACAATATTAATTACATTTGGTAATCACTTATACATTATTTTAAAATTTTGAAAGATCTTATGAACTATAAAACATTTTCGTTTAGCATTTTTTTAATCTTAGCCAGTTTTTTTAATGGATTCTCTCAAGTCAATCAACTTGAAAAGGCCGCTCAAATAGCCAAAGAAGAAAATAAACTTATTTTCATTAACTTCTCTGGTTCTGATTGGTGTCGATCTTGTATGGTTCTAAAGCAATCCATTATAGACACAGAAGAATTTGCATCATTTGCAAATAACAATCTGATTATGCTTGACATTGATTTTCCAAAAAAGAAAAAAAATAGACTGAGTAAAGATCAAACACAATACAATGAAAAATTAGCTGAAAAATATAATAAAGAAGGACAATTCCCAACGATTATTATTCTAGATTCTGATTTGAACATCATTGCTAAAACTGGATATAAACGCCTGAGTCCGACACAATACATCAATCACATTAAGACACTGATTAAGAAATAAGATGATCCGAAATATCACAAGCTTACTTCTTCTTATTCTATCGCTAACCGCATTAGGACAGAAAGAATCTCACACCAAGGTTCTTCTTCTAATGGGATCTCGATTTGAGCTAACTGCTGTTAGCCCAGATCAAGAAAAGGCGATAAAAGCAATAGAAGCAGGCATTACAGAAATCAAACGAATCGAAAAATTAATTTCGTCTTGGGATACTAATTCTCAAACTTCAGAAGTTATAAGAAATGCAGGCATAAAACCTGTTATTGTCGATCAGGAATTATTCAATTTAATTCGTCGTTCAATTAAAATTTCAGAACTAACATATGGCGCATTCGATATCAGCTATGCATCAATGGATAAAATTTGGCGTTTTGATGGAAAAATGAAAACATTACCTGATTCAAGTGCGATAGCAGCATCTGTCGCAAAAATAAACTACAAAAATATCATCCTTAATCCTGAGAAAAGAACAGTTTTTCTTAAGGAAAAAGGAATGAAAATTGGTTTTGGAGCAATTGGGAAAGGTTATGCTGCCAATAAAGCACTTGATATCATGTCAAAGATGAACTTGATGGGAGCTTTAGTTAATGCCTCAGGAGATTTAATCAGTTGGGGTAAAGATGAAGGAGGTAAAGACTGGAAGATTGGTATCGTGAATCCAAGACAAAAAGGAAAGGTTTTTTCCTGGCTCAACATAAATGAAACTGCTGTTGTAACATCTGGCAACTACGAAAAATTTGTCACAATAAATGGTCAAACCTACTCACATATTATCGATCCTAGAACGGGCTATCCAGTGAAAGGGCTGAGTAGTGTGAGTATCATCTGTCCCAATGCTGAATTAGCCGATGCTTTGGCAACCTCTGTTTTTGTTCTGGGAAAAGAAAAAGGTCTTGAACTAATCAATCAACTTAAAGGTATAGAATGCCTTCTAATAACTGATAAACAAGAACTTTTCACATCAAAAAACTTACATTTAGATTATATACAGAAACCAATAACTAATCACAAATACCAAATTAAAATTGGAAATGAACATGCGAAATAAGAATAAATCCAAGCTCTTGCTTGGTAGTTTATGCTTATTGTTTGGTCTCAACTCATGTATGTCTGTTGCGGCCTACCAAAAAGCAAACCTTAACGACGGAGAAATGGCACTACAAGCTAAGAAACTCGAAAAATACGAATCAAATTTTCAATCATACCGTGAAGGTGCTGCTGGTGCTAATGGCGGAAAATCAGGAGGAGGTTGTGGATGCAATTAAATAAAACAATACTACTTGTGGCATTGATGGGAGCTTCTATCATGGCCATGGCTCAAACTGATAAAAACAGTATTGACGACAAGCAAAATGAGAAACGGAAAAA
>NZ_JBFFKR010000240.1:0-5319 GCF_041555295.1 Ancylomarina sp.
GAGCCTTGCTTTTCTCTACAAGCTTGACACGTCCTTTTCTAACTAACTGTTGAATTGTAGGCATATTAACAATTACTTTGTGATTAAATATATTTTAACAAATTGGTTGCAAAGGTATTAATTATTTCCAAATAACAATAGATGACCCTAGTTATTTTCACAAAAACCCCTTTAAATCAGCGTACAAAGATAGTTAATTGTTTTCACAGTTTTTCCTTCTTGATCAACTGAAATGATACTTAGGTCAATTCTTAATAAGGTCATCAAATTTTTGTGTTTCGGAATGACCAAAAATAAAAACATAAAATTAAATCATGACGAGAAAGATCAATTATCACTTGTCAATCAACTTGACAGACTTGACATATTAAATCATGAACTAATAAATCTATTTTTATCGCATTATTAATAATCTCATAAGCGGAATACGATGTCACAAGGAAATCCAATTAAAGAAGAAGAAGAAGAAGAAACAAAGTCAAATATCCATGTTGGTTTCAGAATTTTCTTAGTCCTTTTAGGAATATTATTTATAGGAGGTCTTTTCTCAGTTATCGCTTCTTTAATAATTGCCGGTGATTTAGAAAGTTTACGCCATGTAAAGGATCTGATATTAAAAGAGCATTTTATAATTCAAGGTGCTGGTTGCATAGGGACATTAGCAGTTGTATTTTTCTTTCGTAAGAATATTGACATGCGATCAATTTCATCAATAGGATTTCACACTGAAGGAAGAAGTAAAGATTTACTTTGGGGATTACTAACAGCTGCAGTAATCATGATAGTCGGGACGAGCATATTACTAATGAGTAAGAATATCACTATCACAGGTCTCCATTTCAACGGTACTGACTTCATTTACGGCTTTTTGCTATTTATTATTTGTAGCTCTAAACGAAGAGATATTATGCAGAGGGTATATTCTTAATAATCTAATGGATTCCATGAGTCCTTATTGGAGTTTAATTATCTCCTCAGCTATTTTCACTCTAGGACATTCCTTTAACGATAATTTGAGTTTGTTCGGCATTACCAACCTATTTATTGCAGGCATATTATTAGGTATTACCTATATCTACACCCGTAATCTATGGTTCCCCATTAGCTTACATCTGTTTTGGAATTTTATTCAAGGCTGTGTCTTCGATTATAATGTGAGTGCCTTAAACGTCAGCTCGGTATTCAAATTTGATATGCTGGTTAAAAATTCATTTAACGGTGGTGATTTTGGTTTTAAAGGCTCGTGGCTTTGTATCTATTAAGTTCTATCACCATACTTGTTATATTATATTACTACAAGAAACAAAACACACCTGTTATTCGCAGACAACAAGTTCCTTTAATGTAAAGAATTTCTATAATTATACTTCTATGAACTTACAATCATTCTTGCAAAATCCAAAGCACATTAAAGAGACTAAAATCGACTGAAATCAATTCATTCTACTTATTTTCTTGTATTTTATTGTTGTCGCAATGATATTAATACCAATCTCTGGTATAGCGCATTTGCTTGATGCAAAACATTTCACTTCTGGTCTATCGGTTAATGAAATGCTTATTAGAGCTGCCATATTTGCTCCTATAATCGAAGAATGTTTATTTCGCCTCTTATTAAGACCAAAGCGAAACAACCTGATCTTATTTTTAGTTTTAATGTTCCCATCAACCCTATACTTCCTAATTTGAGGGGAATTATATCACCTTTACAATTATATCAAGCATCGAACTAGCAATCTTAATTTCAATTCTACGAAACACATATCTACTTAAAATACAAAAATGCATCATTAAATATTTTAGATTCTTCTTTTACTTCTCAATACTATCTTTTGGATTTGTACATATAACGAATTTCAGTTTTCCAGAAATTAGTTTCTGGGTGATTATATGTTCCCCTCTATTGGTATCACCGCAAATCTTTATGGGTAGCATATTAGGTTTTATCCGAATGAAATATGGTTTTTGGTATTCAGTTTTGTTACATACCACAATCAATGGAGTTGTAACACTTGGCTTTGCCTTAGCATCACTAAACTAAAAACAATTCAAAAAACATGATTCAAAATAAAGACTACATCCTTCAACTGATAGAAGCAGCAGGTAAAGCCGTAGCCAAGATGATGGGTTTTAAAGAACAAGGCTCTTACTCTCAGGCACTGAAAACATTGGAAGGCTGCTGTTCATAACATTTCGACAGAATTCATCTAGAAAGTGAAAGCAATTCTATCAAACTCGATTTATATGGAAGTCTTCTCAAACAAGAAGCCGAAATAAATCAGGAATTAGGAAATAATGATAAAGCCAAAACTCTACTCTTAAAAGCTCTAGAAAGTCTTAACAGAACTGAAAACGAAAGTGGATCCTTCGACTTAAAAAGGAACAGCTTAATAAAGGAAATACAATTATCTCTGACAATAAATTAGAATAAAAACAAATTACAAAGTCTGTTTTTAATAGACTCATTAAAGATAATGCGGAACTCAGAATACCACTTTCAACAATCAAAGACCAAACTAAACATCTCATCATCAGCTATTGGAATTGAAAAAAAAGTTCGCTAATTTGGTAGACCCATAAGTTCAGAAAGGCAGATTAACCCTAGTTTGCTGATCGAAATATTTTTTAACCCAATAAAAATTTCGAGTATGAAAGTTTATCAATCTAATGAAATTAAGAACATCGCTCTCATTGGCAATGCCGGCTCGGGTAAAACCACCCTTGCCGAGGCAATGCTATTCGAAGGCGGTGTTATTAGCAGACGCGGAAACGTAGATGATAATAACACCGTTTCTGATTATAATCCGGTAGAGCATGAACATGGTAATTCTGTTTTCTCTACCGTTTTGTATACAGAGTGGTTAGGAAAAAAAATCAATTTCATCGACACGCCTGGTGCCGACGATTTTTCTGGTGGTGTTATATCTGCCTTAAATGTGGTTGACACTGGTTTGATGCTAATAAATGCACAACATGGTGTTGAAGTAGGAACCGAGGTCCTTGGTCGTAGAGCTACCAAGCGGAATAAACCTTTGATTTTTGTTATCAACCACCTTGATCATGAGAAAGCCAATTTCGAACAATGCATCGAATCTGCAAAAGTGAGTTTTGGAAACAAAATCGCTATTGTTCAGTATCCAGTAAATGCTGGCCTTGGTTTCGATGCTGTCGTTGATGTGTTGAAAATGAAAATGTACAAGTGGGGTCCAGATGGAGGAAAACCAGAGATACTTGATATTCCTGATTCGGAAAAAGAAAAAGCAAACGAACTTCATAACGAATTAGTTGAAGCTGCTGCCGAAAACGACGAGGCTTTGATGGAACTTTATTTCGATAAAGGATCATTGACTGAAGATGAGATGAGAGAGGGTATGAGAAAAGGAATGATTGCTTGCGATCTTTATCCTGTGTTCTGTATCTCTGCAAAAAAAGATATGGGTGTTCGTAGACTAATGGAATTTATTGGAAATATAGTCCCATTCGTTACAGAGATGCCTGCTATCCCAACCGTGAGTGGACGTGAGGCAAAATGTGATTCCAATGCTCCAACGTCATTATTTGTATTCAAAACATCTATCGAACCACATATTGGTGAGGTCAACTATTTTAAAGTGATTTCGGGTAAAATTAAGGAAGGAGACGATTTAACAAATATCAATAATGGTACCAAGGAGCGCCTTTCACAACTTTATGTAGTTGCCGGTCGTAAACGTGAGAAAGTTTCTGAACTTGTTGCTGGTGATATTGGTGCTACCGTAAAACTTAAGAATACAAAAAACAATCATACCTTAAATTGTAAGGATTGTGATTTCATATACAAGGATATTGATTTCCCAGAACCAAAATACAGAACTGCTGTAAATGCAGTTGATGAATCAAATGATGAGCGTTTGGGTGAATTGCTTCATCGCATACACGAAGAAGATCCAACTATAATAATTGAATACTCGAAAGAACTTAAACAAATACTTCTTCATGGTCAGGGTGAGTTCCACTTGAACACCCTTAAATGGCGATTGAAGCACAACGATAAGATGGAAATTGAATTTAAATCTCCAAAGATTCCTTATCGCGAAACCATTACAAAACAAGCTGCAGCTAACTACCGTCATAAAAAACAATCAGGCGGTTCAGGGCAATTTGGTGAAGTATCCTTAATTATTGAGCCATATTATGAAGGAATTCCAGATCCTACATCATTTAAAGTAGATGGGAAAGAATTTAAAGTCAATTTAAGAGGAACGGAAACTGTCGATCTTCCTTGGGGTGGAAAGTTGGTTTTCTGTAACTGCATTGTTGGTGGTGTAATCGACACACGCTTCCTTCCTGCAATTATGAAGGGTGTTATGGAAAAGATGGACGAAGGTCCATTAACCGGCTCCTATGCTCGTGACATACGCGTTTCGGTTTACGATGGTAGAATGCATGCCGTAGACTCAAATGAAATTTCGTTCAGGCTTGCAGGACGTCACGCTTTTAGTGAAGCCTTTAAGAATGCTGCACCTAAAATTTTAGAGCCAATTTATAATATTGAAATTTTAGTTCCTGAAGATAGAATGGGTGATGTGATGAGTGATTTACAAACTCGCCGCGCAATGATTATGGGTATGGAAGCTGAAAAAGGATTCCAAAAAATCTTAGCGAAAGTACCTCTTAAGGAAATGGATCGCTATTCAACTTCACTTAGTTCTTTAACAGGTGGACGAGCTCAATTCTCTATGAAATTTGCTGAGTACGAGAAAGTACCTAACGATGTTCAGCAAGAATTGTTAGCTGCCTACGAAGAAGAAATGGCAGAAGCCTAACCTAATATCTTAACAAAGACAAAGCCGACAGATTCATTTGAGTCTGTCGGCTTTCTTTATATTTGATTGAGAACATTTTCTCTCTTATTTATCATGCAAGAGCATTACAGATCCTTTCTTGGTATAATGTTTCCCACCTTCTTCTCGCCCCTCTGCTTCTACAACATAGAAGTAAGTTCCTGATGAAGCCAGCTTGCCATTTATCTTCCCGTCCCAACCTTTACTACTTTTTCTTTTATCTAAACCTGGTGATACATCTGATTCTTGGAATTGATAAACAAGTCGTCCCCAACGATTAAATATTTTAACTGAATATGATTTTACAGAATAAAGTTCTAATCGAAATTCTTGATTCCATTGATCACCATTGGGAGTAAACACATTGGGAACTTCAAAAATCGAACCTTCAACTATAATTTTATTAGTTGAAGACGCAACACAATTCATTGCGTCATCGGTATTTGTAACTATTAATTTCACATTATACTCCCCAGGGTGTAAATATGTATAAGTA
>NZ_JBFFKR010000241.1:0-5304 GCF_041555295.1 Ancylomarina sp.
GGTTTGTAAAGGGCCGCAGCTTGATGTTTGAGTGTAAGGTTTAAGCAGGCAGCTGCCATTTCCCAGTTGTTATAATGACCAGAGGCCATAACAATACTTTTATTTCTCTTATAAAGATCATCCAGAATTTCAGGATTTATAATCTTACAGCGCTCTAAGGCTTGCTTTTCACTAATACTAAAACATTTGAGACTCTCTACTATGAAATCGCAGAAGAATTGATAAAATGTCTTTGTTATTTGTTTTATCTCTGTCTTGCTTTTTTCTGGAAAAGAAGCCTCCATGTTTGATGTAACGATAGACTTTCTATAGGATAATAAATAATAACAGACTAAAAATAAGAGATCCGATATCCAATATAAGATTTTTAAAGGAAGTAATGAAAGTGGTTTTATTATTAGGTAATATAAGATTCTCGTCATTTTTTCTTTTTGTGTTAGGGGAGCGTAAATATAGAGAAGCAAACTCAAAAACAAAAGGAAATAATCTTAGAACCATTAGAAATAGTAGGTTCTAACCTAAAAAAAGAGAGATGATTATTTCCTTTATTCAAAGGTTTAATGATCTATTTTAGCTTCAAAAAATATATCTTTGTGGCAAATATCAAATTATGATTAGATCTACCGAACAAGCTTATAATACAATCGATACTAAGGCACAAGGCATACCGTATGAGGCTATCGATCATCTTAGAAATTTAGATTCGAATGAAGCGATAATCAAGAAATTGAAATATGCTTTTGAGAATGCCTATAATGGGACCGTTTATTACTCTGATGAATTGAGGATTATGCTACCTGCACCTTTGTGGTATGCTGTGGTTGCAGAAAAACACTTGCATCTGGATTACGCTGATGATTTATTGAACCTGTTTAGTGTTGAGGAAGACTGGGATTTGATGAACGAACAAGCTGTTTATTTGGTTGGACAGATGGCGAAGAAGTATCCTGCTGAGTTTGTGAATAAGGTATTGGAGTATATTGAAGGGAATATTGATAAAGAAAGCAAAACCCCTTATATCTTCAGTTTTGAAGCTTTGTATTATGCGACTGATGAACAATTCGAGCGCATTTTCGCTATTCTGGATTTTGATAACTTCCAATGGTTGGATCATTATATCAGAATACTGGGTGATATTCAACACGAAGGTACTCTGGAAAAATTCAAAGCGATGTTACCTAAGTTTGAAGGCAAACACACAGCCGTAGAGTTGCAGTTCTATATTGATGTGATGGAAGGACGTGTAACTGATTTCGAAAAGGGTATTGCTTTTTGCGAAATGCGCGATGTAGAGTGGAAAAACCATTACCAACAAATGGAAGCCATTTTTTCAAAATCAGAGGCTCCAATTCAAACTGATAAAAAAGTAGGCAGAAATGATCCTTGTACTTGTGGGTCAGGCAAGAAATTCAAGCAGTGTTGCATGAACTAAATAAATATTGATTCAAGATTTCAATAATATAACAAAAGAGGATGTCAAATTGTTTTGGCATCCTCTTTTTATTTCTTGACGCAGATAAAAATCATTAATTATGATTTTAAAAGGTAGATCATACGAGATCTTATTTTATCAGCGTCTAAATGTTTATCGTCTAGCTTTATCAAGTAGCTTAAGATCCGCAAGTGCTATCGCTGTAACAGCTTCAACAATTACAGGAACACGCAGAGCAATACACGCATCGTGACGACCTTCAATCAGTAGATCTTCCATCTCAGAGGTTGAGATATTCATGGTTTTCTGACTCACACCAATTGATGAGGTTGGCTTGATGGCTACTCTAAACACAATCTCATTTCCATTGGTAATTCCACCGTTGATACCTCCCGCATGATTGGTTTCTGTTTTCCCATCAGGAGTCAGAATATTGTCATTATGCTCCGATCCTGTCATCTTTGCAGCGTCGAAACCTGAGCCAAACTCAATACCTTTGGTTGCAGGAATAGCAAAAATCAAGTGTGAAATCATTGACTCAACAGAATCGAAAAAAGGCTCACCTAATCCTATAGGTAGGTTGTTCGCTTTACATTCCACGATTCCACCAATAGAGTCATGGTTTTTGATCGCCTTATCCAAAGCGGCATCAAAATCGGTTGAACCACCAATTTCAGTTAAGTTCGCTTCGATATGGACATCACCAAGAATCTTTTTTGCAACTGTACCTGCTACAACTAGGCCTAAGGTGATACGTCCAGAGAAGTGACCACCGCCTGTATAATCATTGTTTTTGCCAAATTTATGCTGAGCCACGAAATCGGCGTGACCTGGACGAGGTGTATCAAGCAAATTGCTATAATCCTTCGATTGTGTATTCGTGTTATGAAATAGAATTATAATAGGAGCACCTGTCGTTTTACCTTTAAAGGTGCCACTAAGTATGCTTGGTAAATCTTTTTCGATACGGGGCGTTGTGCCTTTAGCACCTGATTTGCGTCGACTCAAATCAGGTAATAAATCTTCTTCAGTAAGGGCAATGCCTGATGGACAGCCATCAATGGTAATACCGACACCTTTGCCGTGAGACTCTCCGAATATGCTGATTTTGAAAATTCTTCCGAATGTATTCATAGGGGTAATCGTTGTATAGTCTGGATGAGATCCAGTTGTGGTTTAATAATTTGGTAATAGTAGAAACAAAGATAGCAATTTTGCGTTTCTCAGGTGTTTATAAATCGGTCTTATTATCTGTTATAAACTAAGTTTTTTGAAACGAGTTTGACTTCATGCGATCATTTGTTTTCTTTATTATGATCGGCTAATATGAGCTCCGTATTAATGAAAAAAATAATACCTTTCGGGTTCAAACAAGTCATAATAAATTGAGACGATTTTGATTCGCTTATAAATACTAGAGAAAATCATGCAAGAAGAGAATAATCAAATTTGGATAGCAGATCTACCTAAAAGTGAGGAAATAGAATTCACGAATCTATTACCCAGATATAAACTTGTACTAAACATTCAATGGGCAATTTTCTTTGCTCTTCTGATAGTCGTAATGGGTGTTGCATATTTTAAGTTTGACGATATAGATCTCGTGTGGTTTGGCGCAGCCTTAATGGTATGGCTAGTTTTATTATTGATTAAGTTTGCACTCATCCAACTTGGATTTCCTAATAAAGGTTATGCCATTCGACAAAAGGATTTACACTATCGAACGGGTTATCTCACACATAAAATAATTAGTGTTCCCTTTAATCGGATTCAACATGTTGAAATCAGACAGGGATTTATATCAAAAGCTTTGAATATTGCTGTTTTGAAGATTTATACGGCTGGGAACTCTGCACATGATTTATCTTTAAAAGGCATCTCATTGGAAATGGCAGAAGATATTAAACAAGTAATCACATCAAAGGTGACTCAAGATGCATAAACACTCATTTGACACCCAACAACGTCAATCGGTACTAGGCATGCTCTTTTTTTTGTTTTTGAGCGTACAGAAGATCATCAGGATATTTTGGCCCTTACTCTTACTTTATGTATTTAAGGGAAATGCGTCGAAGTTGCTGGAACCAACATGGTTGATTGGTTTGGCTTTTCTGGTCGTACTTTTAGTTGCACATTCGATATTGGCTTGGTACCATTTTTATTTCTACATTAAAGACAATGAATTTGTTCTTCGTAAAGGTTATTTAAAACGTGTGGTTATTGCCATTCCTTTCGAGAAAATTATTTCGATTAACTTAAGACAAAATCTTATACAGCAAGTATTGGGAGTTGTACAGTTGGAAGTGGATTCCGCTGGATCTAAAAAGAAGGAAGTAGCCATCTACGCCATCAGTAGAACAATTGCGGAAGCCCTTCAGGAACAACTCGGTCGTTATAAAGTGGCTGTTTCTAATTCTGAAGAAAACCAAATTGATAGCGATCAAGTTGAAGAAAAGGAAACCATTCTTCAATTATCTTTTAAAGATTTATTACGTATCAGTATTGCTAAAAATCATTTACGAGGCTTATTGATCATTTTAGCATTCGGAAATAATATCTATTATCAGCTCAAAGAATTGTTTGAGAGTGAGATTACTTCAGCAGCTGATAAAACGGAGAATTTTTTGCAACACTCAAGCAGCTTGGCATTAGCAGGGGTGATTATCTTCGTTCTTCTTGTTAGCTTGATTATTTCAATGGCTGAGGTCTTTTTACGTTATTACGATTTCAATATGAAATCTTTTGGAAATGCTTTTAGCTTGCAATCGGGATTACTGAAGCGAAAGAACATCACCATTCCTTTTTCTAAGGTTCAAAGGCTTATGCGCTCAACTAATCCGATTCAAAAATTATTAAATATATCAAATATACAATTGGTTCAAGCCAATAGTATTGAGGTCAGTAAGGAAAAAGACAAGGTTTCTATTCCTGGCTGCGATGATCAAAAGTTTAATGAGCTTTGCAACAAGATCTATGAGGATCCTTTTGCCCAATCGACAATAGATTTAAAACCACATAAAATTTTTCTCTACCGTTATTTTAGATTCTCTTGTTTGCTTATGAGTATCCCGATTATAGCTTTGGGCTTTGAGTTTAATTGGATTTGGTATATGGAGATTCTTGTTCCCTTTATAGCTGCAGGAATAGCCTATCTAAGTTACTTTAGAAGAAGCTACCATATGAGTGCTGATTTCCTTCAGGTACGCTCAGGAATGATTGCCAAGGATTATAGTATTATTGAAGTTTATAAGGTGCAAACCGTGCACATAAAGCGAACATTCTTTCAAAGAAGAAATGGAACAGCAAGCCTTAATTTAGGAATGGCGGGTTCTGTAGTAAGAATTGACTACATAAGCTATGATGAGGCTTTACGAATGAAAGATCAGATTCTATACAAAGTAGAGTCTTCAAGGAAAGATTGGATGTAGGGGGTGAATTTTTAAAATGAGTTTATAGGATGAATGAGATGCTAATCTCATACTAATAATATCAGTATGCTGTACAAAACATGTTTAGTAATTGAGCTTTGGCATGGTTTAGTATAGCCTTTTTAGTATTTTAGCCATCTGGAAAAGAACCATTACTAACATAAAAACAAACACAACGTGAAAAGAACATTTCTTTCATTATTTGCAGCGAGTGTTTTACTAAGCTCATGCAATTGCGACAAGTGTGAAAAAGGCGATGCTAACGGTAACCCGTTTTTTGCTGAGTATAACACACCACATCAAACAGCACCGTTTGATCAAATTAAATTTGAACACTATAAGCCAGCTTTCCTTGAAGGAATGAAGCAGGAGCAAGATGAAGTTTTAGCTATTGCGAACAGCACTGAAGAGCCTACTTTCGAAAACACCATTGAGACTTTCGAA
>NZ_JBFFKR010000242.1:0-5303 GCF_041555295.1 Ancylomarina sp.
CGGAGCTGTGAGATGTTCCTGGCGATAGTCAATAAATTTTAATTAACATCCGGTTGCTGAGCGTAGTCGAAGCATAACCTTTATCTTTCACACTTTAACCTTGTCTCATGACAGCAAACCAACCTTTAGCAGAACGATTACGACCTACCAGCCTTGATAATTATTTGGGACAAAAACATTTGGTGGGAGAGAAAGCCGTTCTTCGAAAGATGATTGAATCCGGGAATATCTCCTCCTTTATTCTGTGGGGACCTCCTGGGGTTGGTAAAACGACCTTGGCTAAGATAATAGCCAATCAACTTAATCGCCCATTTTACAATCTATCGGCAGTTAATTCTGGTGTGAAAGATGTGAGAGAGGTTATAGCAAAAGCTGAAAAACAGAAGTTTTTCTCCACACCAAACCCTATTTTATTTATCGATGAAATTCATCGATTCAGTAAATCGCAACAAGATTCACTTTTGGGAGCTGTTGAGAATGGGACTGTAACGCTGATTGGCGCAACAACTGAGAATCCTTCTTTTGAGGTGATTTCACCCTTGCTTTCGCGTTGTCAGGTTTATGTGCTAAAAGCTCAGGAGAAATCTGATTTAGAATATCTGATTGACCATGCCTTAATGAAAGACCTTTATTTAAAGGATAAGGATGTTACTGTAAAAGAAAAAGACGCTTTAATTAAATTTTCAGGGGGTGATGCACGTAAACTTCTGAATATTTTAGAGTTGGTGGTTAATTCTCAGGTGACGGATACAATTGTTTTAACCAATGAGTTAGTTCTTAAAGAACTACAGGAGAATCCATCCATGTACGATAAGGATGGTGAACAACACTACGATATTGCATCAGCCTTAATTAAATCGATTCGTGGTAGCGACCCAGATGCTGCAGTCTATTGGTTAGCCCGAATGATTGAAGGGGGAGAAGATCCTAAATTTATTGCTCGACGATTGGTTATATCTGCAAGTGAAGATATTGGTTTAGCTAACCCCAATGCTTTGCTTTTAGCTAATGCTGGTTTTCAATCGGTAAATTTGGTTGGCATGCCTGAATCTCGAATTATTCTTTCTGAAGTAGCGATTTACTTAGCGACATCAGCTAAAAGTAATGCGTCTTATTTGGCAATTGGTAAGGCTCAAGCTTTGGTTAGAGAAACTGGAAATTTATCTGTGCCTCTACATTTGCGTAATGCACCAACCAAGTTGATGAAAGATTTGGGTTATAATAAAGAGTACAAATACTCTCATGATTATCCAGGGAACTTTGTTAATCAGGAGTATCTTCCTGAAGAAATAGCTAATCAACGTATATATATACCACAAAACAATGCTCTTGAAGTGAAAGTTTTAGAGCGACTTAGATTTTGGTGGAAGAAAAGGTTCTAGTTTTATAAACTAAGGGTACGTCATTGATTATAGGATACTCTCAGTTAGGCTTTCTAATTCAAAAATATGATGGTGGCAGTTGACAGAGTTTACGCTCTATTCAACTGCCATCTTCTTTTTGTATACTTTGTCTTAACCTTCTTTGCGCCCTACGACCATTGTAGTCCTAGTATCACGACCGTTGTGGTCGTAGTGTCACGACTGTTGTGGTCGTAGTGTCACGACTGTTGTAGTCGTAGTGTCACGACTGTTGTAGTCGTAGTACTACGATTGTTTTGGTCTCAGTGTTATAATTTGATTCTTTCGTTGTTCAAATTTGTTACGTCTTGAAATAAGCTGAGTGAAAATTAACGAGTAGCTTCTGGTACTCAGAGTGAATCTTTATCATTTAAAGATACATCAGGCAATACAGAGGGAATTGTTTCACGAAAATATGACAGGATCAGAAATTGACACGTCTCATAGGAATGTATGGTAATTATTGAAGAATACTTTTGAAATTAGGAGGTATTATAAAAGCGTAAAATCACTTGTTAGAAGAGTGAGATTACGCTTTTTGAGTCTTACTTATCTTTGTTTTTTCCACCAAAAATCGATTTAATCTTATCGTAGATCGATTTTCTATTTTTCTTTCGTTTAGTTCGATGTTCCTCTAATTTTATCTTATCATCCTTTTTGTTGTCTAGACCCAGCAGTCTTTCGAAGAAATTAGCTCTTGGAGGCACATAATGAGGCATGTCTAGTTTAGCCAAGCTTGTATTATCGGGTTTGAAAAAAGGAGCGGAACAATAGCTATGGTATTTGCTGTTATTATTGAGCTGGTGCATGAATTTACCATAAATTGGTAAAGCCATTGTAGCACCTTGGCCTAAGGCTAATGAGCGGAAATGGACTCGCATATCGGCAGCACCTACCCAAGCTCCAGCAACCAAATTTTGATTGTAACCAATATACCAACCATCAGCTTGCGATTGAGTTGTTCCTGTTTTACCCGCAAACTCACCTTTTAAGCCATATACCGTTCTCAAACTTTTAGCCGTGCCACTATCCACAACAGCAGTCAACATATGGTTAATGATATCTGCATTCTCAGGAGATAAGCTAGTCTCAAATTCTGCACCTAGCGGGTTTAAATCGACAATAACCTCACCTTTATTTGTTTCTATTCGTGAAATATAATAGGGATCTACTCTTTTTCCTCTGTTGGCAAGATTTGCATAAACCTGTATCATTTCTAAAAGCGAAATATTTGCGGTTCCCAAAGCTAAAGATGGCACATTGGGTAATGGAGAAGAAATTCCCATTTCTTCAGCCAGCTGGATGGTTGACTCTATGCCTGTTTCCATGATGATATCCACTGCAATCGTATTGACTGATTCAGCCAGAGCCCCTTCCATACTATAACTTCCTTCGTAATTGTTATCAGCATTTCTTGGCGACCAGTCCTGATATTCAGAATAGACCTTGCGCTCATTAGGATAATAATCAAATGGAGACAAATTAGCTTCTAGAGCAGCTGCATAAACGATAGGTTTAAATATTGAACCCACCTGACGTCTACCTATAACATGATCGTATTGGAAATGTTTAAAATCAATACCACCAACCCAGGCTTTAATTTTACCGGTGTTACTTTCCATAGCTATAAAGCCAGTGTTCAGCAGTTTGATGTAATGTTTTATAGAGTCAAGAGGACTCATCTTTACCTCTTTTTCACCATCCCATGTGAAGATTTTCATATCTCTTTTCTTCTTGAGAAGTGCATCAATCTCCTTTTTCTTTTTACCCGTTTTAGTTAAGGATTTGTAGTAAGGTGAACGTTCAATTGCAGAAGTTAGAATTGCCTTATTATTGTCCCAAGGGTTTTGTCTTCCCCAGTGCTTGTAGAAAAGGTACTGAAGGTTTTTCATATGCGACTTAACAGCATCTTCGGCATATGTCTGCATGCTGTAATCAACCGTACTTATAATTCTTAAACCATCTCGATAGATATCGTAATAAGAACCATCAGCTTTCGTGTATTTCTTAAGAATGTTATCAGCTTCTATACGAATACGTTCTCTCAAATATGGAGCAAGTCCAGAATGCGTACTTTGTTTCTGATAGTTGATTTTTAGGGGTTGTCTTTTAAGTTGTTCCGCGTTATTTTCGGAAATAAAGTTATTCTTAGTCATTTGTCCAAGAACCACATTTCTACGTTGTTTCGATCGCTCAGGGAAACGTCTGGGGTTGTAATAGGATGGTGCCTTAAGCATTCCAATAAGGACGGCACTTTCATCTAGTTTAAGTTGATAGGCAGGTTTACTGAAATACTGGCGAGAAGCACTTTCTATACCAAAAACCTGTTCTCCAAATGGAACTGTATTGAGATAGAGTTGAAGGATTTTCTTTTTGGAATATATCTTTTCTAAACGTGAAGCAGTAATGGCTTCCTTAATCTTGTTGACAGGCATTGAAAATTTACCAAAATTTCTTCTGGGATAAAGATTCTTGGCCAGCTGCTGGCTAAGTGTACTGCCACCTCCTGAACTTTTATTACCAAGTATCAGGGTTTTAACGAGTACGCGAACCAAACTGATTTCGTCTATTCCTTCATGACTATAAAAACGTGAATCTTCAGTTGCTACCAATGCGTTAATTACATTTATAGGAATAGCACTAAAGTCTATATTTGTACGATTTTCAGCGTAGATGCGACCCATAATTTTGCCATCCTCAGAATAAACCTCCGAAGCATCAGCATTCTGGATGTTTCTTAAGGTATGATAATCGGGTAGTTTTCCCCAAGCGCCATAGTAGATGCTTACTAGAAATAAGGCAAACAGAGAACCAGCTATAAGCAGGCTAAAAAACAAAAAACGAAGAACTCGGTTTTTGAATGTTCTCTTAGTTTTCCCTTTTTTTGCTGGAGTAGAATTTCTTTTAGGAGTACTCTTTCTTATTGGTTTGATTGTCGTGTTCTTACCTTTTGTCATCTATTTGTTCTATTGTTATTTTCGGACTCAATTTATTTGTGCACAAAAGCCCACCCAACTGAATCAATCCAGTTAACGGTTCAGAATTACTTTTATTGCTTAAGGTTTTAATGTTGAGTTTCAAGGTAAGGTCGCTGCAAATATAGGTAAAACTTGTGAATTAGACTTCTGAAATTATAAATCGAACTCATGAAATTTAATTATGAGTGAATTCTTTTTTCTCAAATCTGTAAAAGGTTCTATTGAATATACAATTTTTTTTCTCTTCCTGGGTTTGTATATTTGGCGGCAGACTATTTGACTTGCTAATTTGGTTTTAGACAGAAATATGCTCTGATCTGGTGTTTTTAGAGATAAATATCTGAATTTTTGAAATTTAGAAAAGGCGCTTGTGTTTGCGATTATTAGGCAAATACTTGTTTTTTTATGTCATGTATTTGAAGGGAATGTCTTATCTTCATGGCTGCTTATTGAGAAAAAATGGTCACTTTTGTACCGAATAAAGAATAGAGAGATAAGTATCCTTAAGGCATCTTGTTATGAGATCTTTATAAGATAAAATGTGGAGAATGACAGTGAAACAAATCATAATATTGATATTAACCCTGGTAGTCGTATTATTAGATACGCACACCAGCTCGTCGAAACGAGAAGAATTACATATACCTTACGATAGCAAACTAGATCCAGTCTCGCACCGTATTTCAAACGAACTTTCGTCATCTGAAGCAACTAAAAGAGCTGATTATAGAATTAATAGGTTCCTTGAATATTGGCGAATTAAGGGGGCTTCAGTTGCTTTGGTAAAAGATGAAAAACTGGTTTTTGCAAAAGGATACGGTTACGCTGATGTGGAAAATAAAGTGAAGGTTGAGCCTGATCATTTGTTCCGTATTGCGAGTGTTTCTAAGTTGATTACTGCTACGGCAATAATGAAACTGAAGGA
>NZ_JBFFKR010000243.1:0-5282 GCF_041555295.1 Ancylomarina sp.
TCGGAGCAGAAAGTTTAGCAGGTAAGACGCTTGCTGCTGATAAAGTATGGAGTTTTACAACTGGTATTTTACCCGATGATATATCACCTTCGATATCTTTAACAGACCCTGTAAACAACGCAGTGGGTGTAATTCGCAGTAAAATAATTACTGCAGCATTCAGTGAGGAAATGGATCCTTTAACGATCAATACTGCAACATTTACATTAATGCAAGGATCAAATACAGTTTCTGGTGTTGTGGATTATTCAGGAACGACAGCAACTTTTACACCAACTAATAGCTTAGCGGCAGCAACAATTTATACTGCAACCTTAACTACCGAAGCAAAAGATTTAGCTGGTAATGCCCTTGCTGCTGATAAAGTATGGAGTTTCACAACTGTAGCTGCATCAGCTGGTCTGGCTGTAGTTGAACTTGGAACTGCAGGTGATTATGCAATTCTTGCTAAAACCGCGATCAATAACAATCCTACTTCTGATATTACCGGAGATTTGGGTTTAAGTCCGGCAGCCACATCGTATATTACAGGACTTTCCTTAACCGATTTTACAGGATATGCAACATCGGCTCAAGTTACCGGTGAAATTTATGCAGCCGATATGGTAACTCCTACTTCAATTAATTTAACGACATCTGTTGAAAATATGATCACAGCTTATAACGATGCTGCAGGTCGTCCAACTCCTGATTTTCTTGAGTTAGGAACTGGAAATTTAGGAGGGAAAACGCTTGTTCCAGGTTTATATAAATGGACAAGTACTGTTACCTTACCTACTGATGTTACCATTTCGGGTGGAGCAGACGATGTTTGGATTTTCCAGATTTCAGGTGATCTTAATATGAGTGCAGCAGTAAATGTTACGCTTGAAGGTGGAGCCCAAGCTAAAAATATTTTCTGGCAGGTAGCCGGTGAAGCGACTTTTGGAGCAACATCTCATTTTGAAGGTATTATTTTGTCAATGACGGGCATTACTTTTCAAACAGGAGCATCCTTTAATGGAAGAGCTTTAGCACAAACCTCTGTAATTCTAGACGGTAATATCGTTGTTGAACCGTAATAGATTCTATAAATTGATTTGAGAGAGGTAGCCTAATTAGGCTACCTCTTTATTTAGTTTATAAAAGCTTTTTAAAAAAACTAAATTGATTATTCCCATTAAAAAAAACTTCAACTTATTTAATTTAAAATAGATATGAAAAAAATCAGAACATTAGTAATATTAGCTTTGGGTATATGTCTTTTATTCGGTACATCATCCTGTGTTGTAGCTCATAAAACAAATAACGGAAAACATAAGGGATGGTACAAGAATTCCAATAACCCACATAATTCCCATCACTCAAAATCGAAAAGATCCCATGGGAAAAAGCATAAATGATTCTATTCAAAATATACAGATTTTGTCGGGGTGTTTACTCACAAATCCCTTTTATGAATTAGGGTGGAGGGAAACGAATCGACACTTTATTTTCATGCACGAAATATGTGAATGATGTATTATTTAAATTTAAATAGAGTTGTGTAAGCTATTGTGATTTGAACCTGCTCACCTTTGTCTTTTAAAATAATGGCTGGAATAAATTAACGAAATGGATATAATAGGAAATTTGCTTTGAGTAATTTCTATGCTATTTATCATAATATAGGCTGTTGACTGCTTTGAATATAATACAGGCGAAGCTATTCATATTCCATTTGTTATTGCAATAGTTACTTAATTTATCAAGGATTATCCAGGATAGATATTAAAAAAAATACGATTTATTACTAATAATTTAAAACATGGATAAAAGTAATATGAAAAAAGCTGGATTAATTGTTCTGATAATTGGTGTAATTATGACCATTTTCACAACCTTCAGTTTCTTTACAAAAGAAAATGTAATTGACATAGGGGATGTTCAAATAACAAGAAATCAACAACATAAATTGAGATGGTCGCCTTTTATAGGACTAACGGTAATTGGACTGGGTGGTATTGTAATCATCTTGGCTATAAGGAAAAAATAATTTAAAACATAGAGGGGATCATTACCAACTGGTCTGGATTTAAATTAATTACAGATGGAGTCTGAAAACCATTTCAAACGGGGCGTAACCGAAAAGCCAAACGAGTAGGAATTAATTCATCTAAATATCATGAAAAAAATTGTTACGACTTTATTGATTCTATTCTGTATGTCTTCAGTCAATTTTGCACAAGATTACAACACAGGAATTGGTCTAAGGACAGGATATTCAAATGGTTTAATATTAAAGCATTTCATTAGTAATAAAACGGCTCTTGAAGGTATTCTTTCAACAAGATGGCAAGGGGTTGAACTAACAGGACTTTATGAAATTCAAAATAGGATTGGCAATGCTGAAAGGTTGAATTGGTATTTTGGATTCGGTGGTCATATTGGAATCTGGGATGGTGATCATGCAAACTGGGGAACTCCTGGAAAAAGCTACACCGTTATAGGACTTGATGGCATCATTGGATTGGAATATAACTTTACTGAAATACCCATAAACATTGGCATTGATTGGAAGCCCACTTTTAATATTTTTGGATATAGCGGTTTTTGGGGGGACGGTGGCGCACTTTCTATACGTTATATATTTTAAGGATAAAGGAGAGGGTATTCAAAAAAAATATGCGAACTATCCTTCTTGCGTAGTCAGAAGCCTGTCAGTTATCGGCGTTCAACAGATTAATCCATTCGCTCATGAAGGCAGGCCCTGCCTTCGCAGGAATGAGTATCTGAATGAAAAATGACTTTTGTACTCTCTTAATTTACTTTTCATATTAAATAGACTAAATCTACCAAATGTGTGAATGATGTAACTTAATAGCATTTTGGTGTAACATTTCAGCATGTTAATGTAATTACCTTTGTTTTGTACAATATAAATTAAATCTATTATATGAAATTAAAAAATCTATTATCAACCCTTGCAATTGCAGCGGTTGTTTTGATGTTGGGTTGTTCAAAAGACGACGATAGCGATTTAAATCTTGCACCAACGGTGAATTCTTCCGAGCCGGCAAACAATGCTGTGGATGTACTTCGTAGTAAAATAATTACTGCAGAATTCAGTGAGGAAATGAATCCTTTAACGATCAATACTGAAACATTTACATTGACGCAAGGAACAAATGCAGTTTCTGGTGTTGTGGATTATTCAGGAACAACAGCAACTTTTACACCAACTAATAGCTTAGCCGCTGCAACAATTTATACTGCGACGCTAACAACCGGAGCAGAAAATTTAGCAGGTAAGACACTTGCTGCTGATAAAGTATGGAGTTTCACAACTGTAGCTGCATCAGCAGGCTTGGCTGTAGTTGATCTTGGAGCAGCAGGTAATTATGCGATTCTTGCTAAAACCGCGATCAATAGCAATCCTACTTCCAATATTACCGGAGATTTGGGCTTAAGTCCAGCAGCCACATCGTACATTACGGGACTTTCCTTAACCGATTTGACAGGATATGCAACATCGGCTCAAGTTACCGGTCAAATTTTCGCGTCTGATATGGCATCTCCAACTCCAATTAATTTAACGACATCTGTTGAAAATATGACTACCGCTTATAACGATGCGGCAGGTCGTCCAACTCCTGATTTTTTAGAATTAGGAACTGGAAATTTAGGAGGTAAAACGCTTGTTCCAGGTTTATATAAATGGACAAATACTGTTACCTTGCCAACTGATGTCACCATTTCGGGTGGAGCCAATGATGTTTGGATTTTCCAGATTTCAGGTGATCTTAATATGAGTGCTGCAGTAAATGTAACGCTTGAAGGAGGAGCCCAAGCGAAAAATATTTTCTGGCAGGTAGCTGGTGAAGCGACTTTTGGAGCAACATCTCATTTTGAAGGTATTATTTTGTCAATGACAGGTATTACTTTTCAAACAGGAGCATCCTTTAATGGAAGAGCTTTAGCACAAACCTCTGTAATTCTAGACGGTAACACAGTTGTTGAGCCGTAATAGATTATTTTAACTAGATTTGAAAGAGGTAGTCTATTAAGGCTACCTCTTTATTTAGTTTAGAAGAGCATTTTTTTAACTAAATTGATTATTTCCATAAAATAACTTAACTTTTTTTTGATTGTTAAGAATTTTTCCATTTTAAAAAGTATATTAAGTGACAAATGTCACAAAAAAGTGTGTGAATGATGTAATTTATAATAGAAGTTGTCTAACCCTTTATGATATAAAAACGACCATTTTTATAAAGATTTATAAAAAAAAATGAAATTATATATCAAGTACATGGTAAGTAACCGTTGTAAAACCGCGGTTAAAGAAGAATTGAAAAAACTTAGGCTACATTTCATGGTTGTAGATTTAGGCGAAGTTGAGATCATGGAAAATATTTCTGTGGAGCAAAGAGAACAGCTACAAAGAGCCTTACTCGTCACAGGACTTGAATTAATGGATGACAAGAGAGCTATATTGATTGAAAAAATAAAAACGGTTATTATTGAAATGATCCATCATACGGATGAAATAATCAAAACAAACTTTTCTGATTTTTTAAGTGAAAAATTAAATCACGATTATACTTATCTCGCTAATTTATTTTCAGAAGTACAAGGAACTACTATCGAGAAATTTATTATCTCTCATAAAATCGAAAAGATAAAAGAATTGATTATTTATGATGAATTAACCATTACAGAAATTGCATGGAAAATGAATTATAGTAGTGTAGCTCATTTATCTAATCAGTTTAAAAAGGTTACAGGACTCTCCCCTTCTCATTTTAAACAATTGAAGAATAAAAGACGAAGCCCCATTGAAGAAATTTGAAATATACCCGATAATATTCAAACAAGATAAATTACTTTTTCAGAAGCAGTACAAAAAATAAAATGGAAACAACAAAAAGTAAATCCGATAGAAATAGGGATCAATACACCAGAAGTTTGATAGAAGCTAGTTTAGATCCACTGGCTACTATCAGTGCAGAAGGAAAGATAACGGACGTAAACGAGGCATTAATAAAAGTTACCGGTATTTCACGTGAAGAACTAATAAATACTGATTTTTCAAATTATTTTACCGATCCTAAAAAAGCACAAGAAGGTTATATTCAGGTTTTTGAAAAAGGTTTTGTAGCCGACTATCCCTTAACTATAAGACATAAAAACGGGAATTTAACTGATGTGTCATACAATGCTTCCGTTTATAAAGATGATAAAGGAAATGTTCTCGGAGTTTTTGCGGCAGCTCGCGATGTTACAAATCAAAAATGGGTAATAGAGTTAAGAAAAGCCAATAA
>NZ_JBFFKR010000244.1:0-5278 GCF_041555295.1 Ancylomarina sp.
CCTACACAACAATTACGACTACTGAAGGGTTCCAGATTATTGTATTGGGCTTGATTGAAACGGGAACTAACATTAACGGACGTTATATACCCTCTACACATCCTGATAAAGTTGAAGGCATTGACTTTCCATATTACAAATATGAAGTTAAGGACTACACAAATCTGAAAAAGAATGATAATCTCTTTGTTATATTATCACATTTAGGTGAAGGTTCTGACAATAATTTAGCCGCTGACAACAATGAAATTGATCTTATTATTGGTGGGCATTCACACAAGGTAATTCTCAATCCTTATGAAGAAAATAATGCTTTAATCTGCCAAGCTGGTTCTAAAGGAAGATATATTGGTCGCGTAGATATAAAAATAGAAGATGGGCTCGTTATTTCGAAATCAGCTAAACTCATTGAAGTCGAGACATTAACCAAAAGAGATACTGAAATTGCCTCAATTGTTAACGAATACAACAGCAATCCCGTTTTAGAGCGGGTGATCGCTCAAAATTTAGCCGAATTTAGTAATAAAGATGAGCTTGGTTCACTTATGACTGATGCTATTAATTGGAAATTAGAAACGGATATCGCTTTTCAAAATTCAGGTGGAATTAGATCGTGGCTGCCCCTTGGCGATATAAAAGTCAAACATGTTTATGAATTGGATCCTTTCAATAATGAAGTCATTCTTTTCGAGATGACTTGTGATGAGATTCGCTCTCTGATCAATAGCGGTGGA
This sequence comes from Ancylomarina sp., assembly GCF_041555295.1. NCBI lineage: Bacteria > Pseudomonadati > Bacteroidota > Bacteroidia > Marinilabiliales > Marinifilaceae > Ancylomarina > Ancylomarina sp. The sequence continues at coordinate 735 of NZ_JBFFKR010000244.1, forward strand.
AATGGTGATCTTAAGGTTGCAGGAATTCAATATCGCTATATGAGTCAAGATGACATTCAGCTTGAAAACTACGATGGGAGTCCGATTGATGAAACGAGGACATATCAAGTTGGAATTAGTTCTTATATTGCCAGTGCCTACAAGTTCGATCACGCCGATGAAGGACAAAATTCTTTTATCACCAGTTCAAATTGTCTAATTGAGTTTCTCGACTACAAAAAAGAGATTAATTATTCAGGAGTTAAACGTATTTTTGGTACAAATTAAAAAACATCTATTATGGATTTCAAAAAGATTATAGCAGCAATTGTCGTTGTTTTAGGTATTATTCTCATGACATATGGTTTTACTGAACTTGACAGCTTGGAGTCGCAATTTACGCGTGCTCTTGGACAAAAAGATAATAATGCCATGGGTAGTATTATTGGCGGTGCTGTGTTGGCAATTATAGGTTTATATCTAATATTTCGCAAACGATAAGCCAAATGTTCAGACATACAAAAGGGGATAAACAATGCAGTTTATCCCCTTCTTTATAAGTCGTTTTTTCTATCTATAAAAGTTCTAATTACACATCATTGCAGACTGAATCAAGCTTACTCTTAACACAATGTGTCCATTAGGTCTATTCCCGATAAACTCAGGTTTAAAACCAGCAGCTTCCAATTCGTGCTTTACCAATCTAATTAAATCAGAGCTTACTTGATTGAAGTGATGAGCTACAACTAAGCTTCCTTTATTGAATTTTTGTTCAAACTTATCTAGAATCTTACGTGCTTCAATTTTATGCTGCTGAATTTCTTTTTCTACAATATGTGAGTATGCGGCTACGTTTTTCATAACTAAATAGGATTAAAGGTGAAAAAATAGATTATTGCTTAAACTGAATCAACTAGAACTTAAATTAGTTCCTAATTTGAGAATCATTACAATTCTCCTTCCTCTCTTTAAACATTGTTTTAATTTCAAACAGAAAAGTTTTTTCTCATACTTTTCTATGACAATTATAAATCTTTTTTTTCAGAAACCGATGATGGAATTCACATTTATTTAGGTAAACGTCAAATTTTCAATGATGAATGAAAATGCATTTTTCTTACACATTTTATAAAGTGCAGATTTATAAGCACATTAGCTATTACATACAAGTCTTTTATTATTTATTCAGAATGCATCTAAATTCGACTAACATTAAAGAGTCTTCTTCTTTCAAATGAGGGTAAAAACCAATCAGGGCATTCCAAAGCTCGTCTTTTGATTGAAAACCATCTTTCCGGATTTCATCTACACTCATATTATTTATTGTTCTAAATGATACTCCTGTGACCTCAATAGGCAAACTCGAACCATCCGAAAAGTCAGCCATAGCTTTACCTAGAGGATAATGTGGCTCATCAATACGAGCCGTTTGTATTTTATTACCAAGACGTATGTCATGATAGAAACTTTCGTGAAAATGTATTCTTACCATTCTATTAAAATATTATTCGCTTCCTATTTCATTCAATACCAAAAAGGTATTTATCTTAATATAAAATCATTACTTTTAATTGAAATAATTCTATGCACTCTTCATTCTAAACCTTTTTATGAAAATATCAAGATTCTGTTTATTTATAGCCTTAAGCTTTCCATTGCTTAGTTTTTCACAAAACTATTCTAATATTGACTTCGCACATCGTATTTCGGAGAAAGATCTTGGAAAAAATGTCAAAGCTCTTTGCTCCTCAATAATGCAAGGACGTGAAACAGGAACAAAAGGGCAAAAGCAGGCAGCTGTTTATATCTATTCCCAATTTAAAAAGTATGGACTGAAAGCAATAGATAAAAGTCAAGATAGTCTCTCCTATTTTCAAGCTTTTAATCTTTCAAAACTTAGATTACCTTCAGGTAGCATTCGGATAAATAAGAAAACCTTTCACAACTACAAGGATTTTGTGGCAGATCCTATACAAGATTCCGCATTCCTCGATTTAGATGTTATTTTCATTGGGAGCTCATCTATCGAGGACTATTCTGATATCGACTTCACAAACAAGGCAGTCTTATTTCTAACATCAAATTTCCATAAAGCCTTCTCTCAAGCTCATAAAATCTGGAAACATTCGAAGCCAAAACTCATTTTATTTAACGATCCTATAAATACCAAATCTTTTAATCGATATAAACATCTTAAAAAACGTATCAGAAGCAATCAGCTTCGCCTAAATGAACCCACCAAAGATTCTATAGATTTTAAGGAGCAAGCCAGCTTTCACAGATTCTTAAAGGAACAATATACTATTCCCATTTCAACACGCCTTGCAAAAGAAATATCAGGCTTAAGATCAAAACAATTAGTCAAACTTGCTACCAGTAATACGAATCACAAAACGGTAAGAAGTCAGATGAAATTCAAAATAAAAAAAGATAATGAAATCATTAAAACAGAAAATGTACTAGCACTGATCGAAGGTTCTGAGAAGCCAGAAGAATACATTCTTATCTCTGCTCATTACGATCATTTAGGAACAAGCAACGGTCTTGTATATACTGGTGCTAACGATAATGCCTCTGGAACAGCTGCATTAATTGAAATTGCAAATACTTTTAAACAAGCTGAATTGAAAGGCCATTCACCCAAAAGGAGTCTTATTTTTGTTGCTTTTACGGGGGAAGAGAAAGGCTTGCTTGGATCCAAATACTTTGTGAACAATTCTCCTGTCCTATTACAGTCTATCAAAACGAACTTAAATATGGATATGTTGGGACGCGTAGATGACAAGCATCAAAATCCAGACTATATTTATTTACTTGGCACTTCAGATTTAGATCCCCGATTTAAACCGATGAGCGATAGTTTAAATATTCTGCATCCAAATTTGATTCTGGATTATGAATACGATCAGCCTCATAACTCACTCTATGGTGCTTCCGATCAAGCTTCATTCGTAAAAGAAGGTATCCCCTCCATTATGTATTTCAATGGGCTTCACGATGATTATCATACAACAAAAGATACGGCTGATAAATTGAATTATAAAAATATTAAACGAGTTGCACAACTCGTATTCCTAACAGCTTGGGAACTCGCCAATCAAGACTAAGCCTAATTACATAAATCCTAGATATTATGTATTTAGTGTACAATTTCGATACTTTTATCAAGGATAAAAAACAAACAAGAATTCAATTAATCTTATTATTTATTCAACTTAATTCTGATTTTTAAGATAAGAAGCACTATTTTTGTATAATATAATCAACAACATCATGTTTATGAGAGCTATTCTACCCTTATCGATTATTGGCCTGAGTTTATTGTTATTCTCATGTCAAAAAGAATCTAAGCATTCCGGCTATGTAGATGAAAACGAAGCATTAGTTGAAGATTTAAAAAAAGTATCTGGTGATTCAAGAACCTATAACTACGATTTTAAAATCCTTGAAGAACCAAAATCTGAAGGCGTAAATTACTATGAACCAATCTCTATTACTGAAGCATTTTCAAGTATTCCAAAGGAGATGAAGGATGCGATTCATTTACCAAATATTGGTGATCTACCTTTCTTATCAGGAACTGAACAAGCCAATATTGTAACCTTTTGGAATGATAGCAATAAGCTTATTTTTGAAATTCAAGTTTCGTTCTTTGAAAACAGTGCTGGATACAAGGCTGAAAATCAAGACTTCTTTATTATATCCGCAACACAGCTGGCTGATAATCCATTTATAGACACAAGTTCTGAAGAGGATCCAATCGATTTATGGATTGAAGAATTTAATATGAACGGCTTAGAAGGGCCCGAAGAAGTTGTAATCTATAGAAAATTAGATCTAACTCCTGACTATCCCTTATTCTTCAAAAATTGGCAACAAAGTTGGTCAACCATGTACGCATATTACTCTTATGATTCAAGCAAAAGCCTGATTGAGCACACCTCAACAGGTTCTAAAATGTATTATGCCTGGCACGATGGTTTAATATTCCAAATTGGATATAAGTTTACCGACGACACAATCGATATGGAAGACGTTGTTCGTAAGATTATTTTAGGTTCTTAAATTATAAGCCTTCACAATGCCTTTTTAGGTGTCGCAAGCCATTCTGTATACCTTCATCAGAATGGTGATGCCAAAAGCTATCAAAACCATGCTCTACCCCATGCAGATACTCAAAGCTGTGGGGTAGTTCTATTTTATCCAGATAGTCATGCATGGCAAAACTTGCCTTTCTATTCTGATTTTGAACAAAACGATCTTCTGTACCGATTTCCAGATAAAGCCTAACCCCAGAGTCAATTAATATCTGACGATTATCACTTGCCATCTCTTTATTTTCATCCAAAGTGTAATCGCTCACATAGCCCATTGAAATAACAGATTTAAAGCTATTGGGGTATTTAAACAGATACTGTAAGGCCCCACCTCCTCCTCTGGAATGACCTTCAAGCGAAACACCTTCCTTAACTCCACCTGCTTTAAAATTAGCTCTACAAAACTCTATAAACTCACCATTCAGTTCAGGTATAAGCAAAGCTTCATTTTCGGGAGTAAACCATTGA